>CANQUF010000003.1 GCA_947626975.1 uncultured Clostridia bacterium | reverse complement strand
TTTTACATTAAATTTTCGTTACATAAATATTACAGCTTTTTAGAATTATTTTTAATTTCTTACTGAACTGTAACTTATAATTGTAAATTTATCTTTAAAATTTAATATAATATGTTGACTTTTATGTTTATATATGTTATAATGCAATTAGTATTATATATAATTATTACTGCTAACAAGCAAGTAATGTTTATTAATAGATTTTAATAAATTGATATTGTAGGACTTGACTTTGAGTCTTATTATATAAAATAAATTATTTGGGAGGCAAACTAAAATGAAAATGGCTACTTGGAAGAAAATTGAATCGGTAATTGAGGGATTACAAAAGAAAATTTCGGAGTCTGATGACAGGGTAATACGTGAGAGAGCACGGAATTACCTTTGTGAGTTAGATGAGCTCGAAGTTTTTCTCAAACTTGAGGAAGTTGAAATCGTTAGTTTTGAGTCATTTGAAAGAATATATTTTTCAGACTTTTACATTATTGATTATGACGGGCAGTTCTGCAAGTTGGCCTTGGCTCAAAATTTTGGCGAGCCGATGCATTGGTACTTATATCTTATTTCATTGTAAAGCAATTTGAGGCGGAGCATTATATATGCTTCCGCTTCTTTTGCTTAGAGTACATTTAGGTATATATAATTTGTTAAAATCTTTTAATATATATATTAATTTTATATACTTTTGTTATTTGAACTTTTTTGAAATTTATAATCTTACTTAATTCTTTCTTATTATAAATGAAAAAATTAATCATTTATACCTCTTTAGTTATTTATATCAATTATATTAAACTTTTTATAATTCTCTAATTTTGTAGTATTACTGCTTTGAATTTATAATGTCTAATTAATAAATAAAAATTATTTTATATTTTGAATATTTATATTATTTTTGATAATACTATTTATAGGTGAATTTTATGAAAATAGGAATACCGCGAGGGTTAGCAATTTATGAATATCCAATTCTATTTGAAAAATTTTTTTTGAATTTAGGAATAGATATTGTATATAGTAATATTACTACTAAAAATATTTTAAAAAATGGAATTAATTTAGATATTGATGAAAATTGTCTTGCGAGTAAAATATTTTTAGGACATGTAAATGATCTAGTAAAAAGAAAAGAAAATGAAAAAATTGATTATATATTTATTCCTAGATTATGCACTTTTGAAAATAATGATACAATTTGTGTGAAATTTTTTGCTCTTTATGATATATGTAATAATATATTTGATTCTAATTTTATAACTATAAATATAGATTATGAACATAATCAAAGTGAATTAAAAGGTTTTTTAAAACTAGGTAAAAAATTAGGATTTAAATATACTGACATTATATCTAGCTATATTAAAGCAAGGAAATCACAAGATGATTATGATAGAAAAAAATTAAATGAACAAAGCTTCAAGTTATACCAAAGTAATAATAAATTAAATATATTAGTTGTTGCCCATCCATATATAGTTTATGACTCACTAGTTGGTAAACCTATATGTAATAAATTAGAAAAACTTGGTGTAAATATATTTTTTGCTAATATAAATAATCTAAATATGAAAAATAATAAAATTTTAAAAAAGAAAAAATATAATATTAAAAATCAAAATTATTTAAAGATTTCAAGTAGTTTATATTGGAAGTCAAGTAAAGCTTTATTAAACGGAATAATAGAAAACTTGGACAAAATAGATGGAATTATTTATTTATCTGTTTTTCCATGTGGGACTGATTGTCTAGTATACGAATTATCAAGTAGAAAGATAAAAGATATACCAAGTATAAACATTATTATTGATGAGCAAGATTCAGATATTGGACTTGATACAAGAATAGAAAGCTTTGTTGATATATTAAATATGAAAAACACAAGAGAAATATTAAAAAAAAGTAAGGTGATATAATGGCAAAGAAAAAGTATATTATTAGTTTTCCTCACTTAGGAAATTATTATGTTCCAATATATAATTTATTAAATAATACAGTAGATAAAAATTTATGTGAAATTATGATACCTAAAAAAATGACTTTAAGGACTTTAGAGGTAGGAAGTAAGGCAAGCCCTGAGCATATATGTTCTCCTTTTAAATATAATATGGGAAATTTTATTGAATCTTTAGAAAATGGAGCAAATGTATTAATACAAGCTGGTGGTGGGTGTAAATATGGATATTACGCCGAAGTCCAAAAGCAAATACTAGAAGATATGGGATATAATTTTACATATATACAGTTATTTAGTTCACAAAAACTTGATATAAATTATATATATAATAGTTTTAAAATGTTTAATCCTAAACTAACAATAATAAAACTTGCATATAATTTTTTACTTGCTTTTAAGATATTATTTATATTAGATAAATTTGAAGAATATATACGTGAAAATATGGTATATCAAATTAATAATATAGATTTTTTAAAATTACATAAAGACTTTTTAAATGAATTGATGGAAGTAAAAGATATAAATAAATTAAATATACTTAAGAAGGTTTACTTTAAAAAAATGTACAATGTAAAATTAGTATCACAAGATATACGAGATAAATATATAAAAATTGGTATAGTAGGAGAACTTTTTTCCTCAATGGAACCTTTTTCAAGTATGTTTATAGAGAAAAAATTAGCAGAAATGAATGTTAAAACTAAACGATATACAACTGTTACATATTTGTTATTTAAAAAAGGCTTTTCTCAAAAGAAACTATTAGAAGAATCTAAAAATTATATAAATTATCAATTTGGAGCAGATGGAACTGAAAGTATTGCTCATAGCCTTGAACTAATTAATATGGGATATGATGGAATTATACATATAAAACCATTTGGATGTACTCCAGAAATAAATGCAATGCCTATTTTACAAAAAATAAGTAATGATTATAACATTCCTATAATGTACATTACATTTGATTCACAAATGAGTGAAGAAGGTTTTAAAACAAGGCTTGAAGCTTTTTATGATATGATAAAGATGAATAAGGAAAAGAAACATTTAGCTTAATAAAAAGGAAGGAGATAGAAAGATTTTTATGGCAAAGTGTTATATTGGTGTAGATATAGGCTCAATATCTACAAAGGGTGTAATTATAGATGAAGATAAAAATATAATAGCAAGTGAGTATTTATGGACTGAAGGTGATCCAATAAATGCAGTAAAAAAGGTTATAAAAAGTTTAAAAGATACTCTAGATTCTAAAATGATAGTTCCAGAAATTTGTGGTATTGGAACAACAGGATCAGCTAGATATCTTATAGGGAGTATATTAGGTGCTACAATAATAAAAAATGAAATTACTGCACATGCTATTGGAACATTATCAAAATATCCAGATACCAGAACAATATTAGAAATAGGAGGTCAAGATTCTAAATTAATTATTATAAAAAATGGTATAGTTGTAGATTACGCAATGAATACACTGTGTGCAGCAGGTACAGGAGCTTTTTTATCATCTCAAGCTAAAAGACTTGGAGTAGATATCGAAGATTTAGGAAAAGTTGCAAATTTATCAAAAAATCCTACTAAAATTGCAGCAAGATGTACTGTATTTGCTGAGTCTGACTTAGTACATAAAGCACAAATTGGTCATTCTAAAGAGGATATAATTGCAGGTATATGTAGAGCAGTTGTACAAAACTATTTAAATAATTTGGCAAAAGGAAAAAAATTAGAAGATAAAATAATTTTTCAAGGTGGAGTTAGTAAAAATATAGGAGTGGTTAAAGCATTTAAAGATGAGTTAAATAAAGAAATTTATGTAGATGAAAATTCACATCTTATGGGTGCACTTGGAATAGCTATTATTTCTAAAAATATAAATAAAAATGGAAATGTAATAGACTTTAATTTTGATATTCAAGATATTAAGTTTAAGACGATTGGTAGACAATGCAATGGTTGCAGTAATAATTGTGAAATTGTAAGTATATATAAAGAAGAAAAATTAATTGATACTATGGGTGCAAGATGCGAAAAAGGATATGGAATAAAACAAATAAGTTAAAATTAAAAAGAAGCTATTTTGATATATATTGTTATATCTAAAATAGCTCTTTTAATATATTATATATTGTTTAATGGATTATTTTCTAAAGCATTTTTAATTTGCTCACTGTCTACATGAGTATAAATTTCAGTAGTAGAAATACTTTCATGGCCTAATACTTGTTGTAAAGAACGTATGTCAACTTTACCATGCTTTAACATCAAAGTAGCAGCAGTATGACGTAATTTATGTGGAGTATATTTTTTAGGATCAAGTCCTGCTAAAGATATATATTTCTTTACTATCATTTCTACCATACGTCTACTAATTCTTCCACCAAAGTTACTTATAAATAAAGCATCACGATCTTTTAAATTATCATGTGGCCTTACAGCTAAATATTCATTTATAGCTTTAGTACATGCGTTATTTAAGTAAAGTATTCTTTCTTTATTTCCTTTTCCAATAATAGAAAGTGTATTATTTTTTATATCTTTTATATTTATATTTACAAGTTCAGATAAACGAAGCCCACAGTTTAAAAATAATGTTATTATTGCATAATCTCTTTTTTCGAATTTTCCTTCAATTGAATTTAAAAGTGTTTTACTTTCATCTAGAGTTAAATATTTAGGTATTCTTTTACCAAGTTTTGGCATTTCAAGTTCGACAGTAGGGTTTTTATCTAAAGCTTTTTCTTTAAAACACATATAATTAAAAAAAGATTTAAGAGCTGAAACTTTTCTGGATCTTGTTGTAGGTTTATCATTATAATTTGTTGATAAAAAATCTAAGTAATTATATAAATCATTTAGTGATATACTTTTTAAAAAACTAATATCTAAGTCTGATATATTAATTTCATTTAAATTTTCTTTACTTAAATTATTTTTATGTGCTTTTAAAAACCTAAAGGCAAATCTTAAGTCATAATAATATTCTCTAATAGTCGTTTTAGATCTATTTTGTATATTTCTCATATACATTAAAAAATTTTCTATATATTTTGGTATATCATCATACATTAAAATCACCTCAAAAAAATAAAGTAAAATATATCTTATAAATTTGTATAATTTTGTTAAATTTACTTGTAATTTTATATTAGCATATATTACTTTTTTTGTCAACTTAGTGTTTTGATAGACTTATAATATAATACATTTTTGCATATATATATAGTTTTTGAAATATTGACTCAAATTACTTTTTATGATAGAATGCTTTAAAAGGAGTTTAAGATATCATGAAAAATGAACTACAAGAATATTTAGAAAATTTTAAAACTGAAGAAATTGAATTAATTGTAAGAATTACTTGGTGTGAGAAAAATGGAGTTACAAGTCTTGGTAAAGTTAATGAATATATAAAAGGTAGCGCACGTTTTGATTTAGCACTTAATTTACAAACTGGGGAAATTATAGGACAAGATGTCGTATTTAACTGGATAGAATGGTTGTATACTAAAAAATTTTTTTATTTAAATAAGTATAAATTTATTGAAGGTGGTGTATATCGTATCTTAGTTAGGGAATATATTTCTAAGAAAGATGATAAATTTAAAAAGTATTATTTAGAAAAAGTTCTAGAAGAAAACGTTAATGAACCTAGATTAGATCCATTATATAATTTTAAAAGTAAATTTAGTGATGATGAAATGGAGATGATTGTATTAATAAAAAATAAAATATTTAGTTACTTGATAAAATCAAACTATAGAGTACCAAGTGTAAATTTTATTGCTTCTATAAATAACACAACTAAAATTTTAAATAGGGAACCTGGGAAATTAATTTGGATGGAAAAAAATAGTAATTCAGATATTAAATTTAATTTTGATAAGTTAGGAATATATCTTGTTAAAGTAAAAATAAGCAAAGAAAATAATAATTCATATTTATTAGTTGATGTATTACAAAAAATGAAAAATAATTCTTTAGAAGAAATAAAAGAAGAATATTTAAAACCTGTCGTTATTAATGATAAACTTGGAGAATTTAAATTAAATAGAGATTATAATAGTTTTGAAGGAGATATAAATTATTTAGGTAGTAAATGTAATGTATATCTTGAGGTTGATGAGGGGAGAACAGATGCTAATTTACAATTAAATAAGTTAAAAGATATATATACTAATTTAGAAAATTGGAATAATAATCTAAATAACTTCATTGTAGAAAAACTACTTGATTATGCCAATGATTATAATGAGGAAGATAAAGAAATTACAAAAGAAGACTTTTTAAATAAATTAGGTAAACCTTCAATTACAATAAAAAATGATCTATCAATTGAAGTAATATTTGATAGTAATGATATTTTTAATGATCATTTTGTAGTTGTGAATATAGATAAAGATGGAAATTTTATAAATGCAGATTTAGAGGGATAAAAAATTACTAAAGTTCTATTATTGGCGTATATTCAATTAAATATAAATATATATTGACTATAATAACAACTTCTATAACAGAGAGTATGCTAGTATTTAATCAAATTTTAGCTCTATTAAATTTTAATAAAAATAGCAATATAATTGTTTTTTATATAATAGACGAAAAAACAATTCAAGAAAATAACTTTTAAATTCGATAGATTTGTAATAATATTTTAGTAATATAAAAAATATATCTAAAAATTAAAAATAGATATAATAAAATATAATATTTAAAGAGGAAATAAAATTTATTTAACGCTTTAAAACCAGTTTTAAGATATTTTAATATTAAAGTGATATAACTTTAGATGAATTAGCTAAAACTGGCTAATATCATAAAATAGCTACAATTCTAATATAACTGGATTTATATGTGAAATAATATGCTTTATAGTTATGCTAGTAAGGTATATTAAGTACAGTAAAATAAAAAATAAAAAACTTGTTGATTAAAAAAATGTAAAAGAACTAAATATAGTAGAATTTTACATATTTACAAAAACTTTATAATACAAACCAAAATATAGGTTAAAGTTAATCTTTAAAATAACTAAAAATTATACATTTTTTAAAATATGTATAATTTTTTTAATTTTTTATACATATTTATTGAAAATATATAAAATTTATGATATTTTATATATAATGGAGGTTTAAAAATGAAATTAGAAATGTTACCATATAAAAATGTTGATTTAAAAACTAAAAAAATTTTAGAGCAATTAACAATTTCTTCAAGAGCTTTAGCAGAACTAAAAGGATACGCAAATACTATTCCCAATATGCATATTTTAATAAATGCTGTGACTATAAATGAAGCTAAAGATAGTAGCGCTATTGAAAATATAGTTACAACTCATGATGATATTTATAAAGTCCTTACAGAAAGTGGATATAAAGAGGAAAATGCCAAAGAAGTTGTTGACTATAGAAATGCCATTTGGAGTGGATTTGAACAAATAAAAAAAGATGGCTATATTAATACAAATACAATTATTAAAATACAAGGTATTATTGAACACAATAATGCTGGAATTAGGAAATTACCAGGAACTGAACTAAAAAATTCTATTACTGGAGAAACTATTTATACTCCTCCTCAAAATGAACAAGAAATAAGAGCATATTTAAAGAATTTAGAAGATTTCATCAATGATGACAAAGATAATATAGATCCCTTAATAAAAGTATGCTTGATTCATTATCAGTTTGAGAGTATACATCCATTTTATGATGGAAATGGAAGAACAGGTAGAATTTTAAATATTTTATATCTTGTGTTGAACAAATTAATAGACAGCCCAATTTTATACTTAAGTAAATATATAAATGAAACAAAACAAGAGTATTATAGATTATTTGGTGAAGTTAGAAACAATAACAATTTTGAAGATTGGATTATATATATTTTAAAAGGTGTTGAAATTACATCTAAAGAAACAATTAAGCTAATAGAAAATATTCAAAAGGAAATGAAAGATTATAAAGAAGAATTTAAAGCAAAACTACCTAAAGTATATTCAAAGGAGATATTAGAAAGTTTGTTCTATGAGGTTTATACTAAAATTGCTTATATTGAAAAGGCTTGTGGCGTTACAAGATTAACTGCATCATCTTACTTGAATCACTTAGAAGAAATCGGACTTTTAGAATCTGAAAAAATTGGAAGAGAAAAAATATATAAAAATATTAGATTAATAAATTTATTATCAGATGAATAAATCATATAAAAATTAAAAAACAAGAAATAGTTTATATTGTTTTGTAGATGTAGCAAATACATATAGTACTATCTTAATACAAAATATGTTTCCTGTAAAGTTACAATATATATAAAACAAACTACTGATAAGATTATCAAATAAATTGCAAACAGAAATTTTAGATAAGGCAATAAATTTTTTGAATTTATATAATCAATGAAATGAAAAGTTACTATAAATTAGTTGGAGGTAGTCTAAAAAATGGATAATTTGAAACAATTTAATAATGAAGAAATTATTAATTTTATAAAAAATGGGAAAGTTACAGTAGCAGATATTGTGGACTCAGGAATATGTCCTACTTGTTTTGATAAACAAAATAATCATATTTTATATGGAGATAAAGGAGATAAGATGATTTTTGAAAACGATAAATTTGAATGTTTTTTAATTGGAAATCCGAGAGCAAATGGACATACAGCAATAAGTACTAAGGAACATTATAAAGATATGATGGAAATAGATGATATAATTTGTAAAGAAATATTTATATTAGCAAAGAAAGTAATGAAAGCTTTGAAAGAAGTTTATAATGCAGAAAGTGTATATTTATGTACAATGTGCGATGGACCAATGAATCATTTTCATATACAATTAATTCCTAGATATTCATTTGAAAAGAGAGGCTCAAAAAATTTTGTAAAGACAAGGTTTGAATATAAAGAAGACAAAGAAAAACTTCAACAATTAAGGAGGAAATTATTAAGATATTAATAATTGCAGATATGATTCAATATAAAATTTTTAAAATAAAAATATAGCAAATTAAAATTTAATATATAAAAAATAAAATTATATATAATATTAAGAAAAACTTGTAATATGCTTAAAATAATAAAGCTCTAGGATCAAATATAAGACATTTTAATATTAAAGTAATATAACTTTGTTTTTTAAATATTCAAAACATATATAATGATAGCAAATTATGGAAAAATATTATGTTCAATATTATATAACTTAGATATAAAAGAAAAAATTGGAATTAAGCTTAAACAAGAGAAAGGACAATTTTTAGGAACGATGCAGAAAGAAAATTATTTTAAAAATGTGTGGAAATTTAAAAGATATATATATCAAAAAGATATTTGCTATAATAATGGAGAAAATGGGTTTCCCTAGATGTGAATATGTTGGTCCATATAATAAAGGAGAAATAGCACCATTAGGGATTTTATTATAAAAATATTAAAAGCAAAAAAATTGGAGAAAGAAAGATAATGGGAATTCAAGAATCTAATCTAAACGAGCAGATTATAAAGGATTTGCTAAATAAGAATTATGGTATAAAAATAATAGAAGTTGGAAAAATCAACAGAGGAACAGCAAATGTATTCAAAATCAAATCAAATGACAAAGTATATATTTTAAAGGAATTTAGCGAAGGAAGAACAGAAGAATCAGTGATAAAAGAAATTAATATAATTAACTTTTTAAAAGAAAGAGGAATAAATGTTCCTGTTTATATAAAATCAAAAAAAAATAATTTTTATATTGAGTTTGAAAATAGAATAATCATTTTACAAGACTGTATAGATGGATACACAATGGAAAATAATACAGGAAATTATCAAAAGACAATTGAGAGTGCAAAAATATTAGGAAAAATAGCACAAGCATTGAAAGATTACGAAGGTTTAGAGGAAGATGGAATAATAGAAAAATGGTTTTCAAAAGAAAGTTTAGAAAAAGGAATAATAAAAATGGAAGATTTAATAAGTAAATTAAATCTAGATAATCCATATAGAGAAACATTTGAAAAAGATCTTCAAGATAAAATAAATATGTCAAAGGACCTGCTAAACAATTTTGATTTTGAAATAATTAAAAATATGACAATAATGAATAGTCATGGGGATTATAGTGTTCAACAATTAATTTATAATGATAATGGTGAGACAACTGTAATTGATTTCGAAACAGCAAAAAAACTGCCAATAATTTGGGAAGTAATGAGATCATATAGTTATATTGATGAAGAAGCAAAAAATGGAGAACTAAATATAGATTCATTAGCAGAATATGTTAAAGAATTTGCAAAATATGTACAATTAAATGAGTATGATTTAAAATATGCAACACAATTATATTTAATTCAAATTGTAAGTAGTCCATTCCGGTTATAAACAATATAATGATGATTATGAAAAAAAAGGATTATTAGAATTTGCTTTATTTAGAACTAATTTATGTAGATATTTATATAACCACTCAAAAGAAATAAGTACAAGATTACAAAAAGAAGTTAATACCTATACTAAAGTATAATAAAATAAATGACAAAGTACAGAAAAAAATAAGATCAATTAAAAACAATTATACAGAAAAGTAAATAGGGGATAGGAGAATAGGTTAATTTACTGGAAAAAATAAATATAAAAAATTTTATACTAGTAAAATATAAAATAAAAAAAACATTTGAATTTAAAATAAAAAATTTAATAATTAAGATTTAAACAAATAAAAATTTAAAATTTTGCGTAAAGTTAAATTTTGTACATAAATTTTAATAAACGAACATTTGTTAAAATTGTTTGTAAATAATTTTTTGAATTATTATCTTATAATTTTTTTGTATAAATATTATAAATTTTAGATTACGAATACATAATATAATTTTATATTTATGACACGCTAAAATCGATTTTAAGACACTTTTATATTTAATCAAACAAGTTATATGTATATGATTAGATATGTGAATTTATAAATCTGGTGTTTAATATATAATTTTTAGTAGAAACGTTGAATTTTAGAAATTTATTAAAAATACTCAAAAATTCCTAAAAAAGTGACGCACGAGAATCGATTTTAAGGCATTTTTATAAAAAAGGCATATAGTTTTATGGCTAGAAATTATGAAAAATACTGTGCTCTAAAATTGATTTTAAGACATTTTTATAAAAAGATAATATAACTTGGTGTTTAAATATATAGATAGAATTGGCTAAAAGTGGCTAATAACATGGAATAGCTGTAATTTATGAATATATTGGTTTTATTACTACTCCTATTTGCACAAAATTTATATTTTGCGCAATTATTGCTTTAAAAAAATATCACTATTAAGTTAGCCTCTTCTCTCTTTATTATTATACTTAAATATATAAAAAGATGCCTCTATATTTCTATAGAGGCGATCATAAGAGGTTGATATATGAAAACTAAGGTTTTCCCTAGTTCGGCATGCTAAATTATTTTTTCCAAATACCTAGTAAATTAGTTTTAGCAAATTTTTGAGATTCTATTAAAGTGTCTAATAGATTAGTATTAACCTTTTCAACTTTGACAATTGCTAAACCTTGTTTTAAAAGTAATGAATTATATAATTCATTATCTAAGTATAAATATACTGGTATTTTATTATCTTCCACTTTTAGTTTATCAAATGATATAGTAACATTTTTATTAACTAAATCATTTGTTAATCGTTCTGTTATATTAGATGCAGATTTTGAATAATCTATACCAACTAATTCTGTTTCATAATTTTTACCGTTAATTTCGATAATAATATTATTGTTTTGATTTATTTTTAGTACTTTACCCGGTACAAGCTTTTCTAGTGATTGTATAGATTGTAAACTTTGATCTAATTGAGTAGCTATTTCAATGTTTTCCTCAGTATTAACATTTGATTCATTAACTTCTTCAGTTACTTTTAAACTATTAGTTTCAATATTTGCACTTTTATTATTTTCATTACTTACTTTTACTTCTGTCTTAGCTACAAGTTCATTTTGTTTAGTATTTAATTTTGTACTAGACAAATAAGCATAAACACCTACAAAGATTAAAAGAACAGATATTACTATAATAAGTACTGTTGGGCCATATTGTTTTACATAGAAAGTAGATTTGTTATTATAATACATATTTCTTTTTCCTCCTTATAAATAAAAGTAAGAATGTCTTACATAAACATTATAGCATTAATTTTATGTAAAGTCAATAACTTTTTAGAAAAAAATTACTTTTTTATTTCATTTTTATGTAAATTATATATTAGCATTATGCCAAACATTTTGTACATCATCATTATCCTCTAATTTATCAAGGAAGTTTTGAACCTTTTCTTCTTCTTCATCAGTTAAATCTTTCTTTATATTTGCAATTTGTTTAACTTCTGATTCTTCAAGTTTAATACCTTTATTTTGAAAAAATTCAAGTAATTTTGAAAAATTTTCTGGAGAACATAAAACTTCTACATAACCATCTTCTGAAATAAAGTCATCTGCACCTTCATCTAATACTTCAAGCATTAGTTCATCTTCATCTAAGTTATCAGTTTTTTCAATTAGAAAATAACCTTTTTTTTCGAACATATATCCTACAGTACCAGTTTGACCAAGACTACCTCCTGATTTTGTAAAAATACAACGTATATCTGCTGCTGCTCTATTTTTATTATCAGTCAATGCTTCTACTATTACTGATATACCACATGGTCCAAATCCTTCATAAACTATCTCTTCGTAATTTGTTGATCCATTTTCACCTAAAGCTTTTTGTATACATCTATTTATGTTATCATTTGGCATATTTTGTGCTTTTGCTTTTGCGATAACATCTTTTAGTTTTCTATTAACTACGGGATCTCCACTATTTCCAGTTTTGACTGCTATCGTAATTTCTTTACCTAATTTTGAAAATATATTTGCTTTTTTTGAATCTGTAGCTTCTTTCTTTCTTCTAATATTTGCCCATTTTGAATGTCCTGACATGATTTAATTCCTCCTTTATTTTTTTATACATCTAAAATTTGTATACTTTTATATTACTTGTATATATTATCACATTTTTTTCTTTTTGTGTAGCCTTTTTCTATTATTTTTTTACTTTACTCATATTTTTAGTTATTATTTTTATATTTATTAAAACTAAACAAAATTATTTACTTAGTTCATTTTGGAACGTGTTTAACATCTGTGTTCAATAAGTAAAAAATTAAATACTAATCTTTCAAGCATCTTGAAAAGTAATATATAGAAACTAATATTTAGAATTAATTTTCTATTTATTAGTTTTTATAATATATATGAAAAGGTATGATAAAATAAATAATATCATACCTTCATAACTAAAGCCTTGTTCTGAAGAGTTTATTTATCTTTTTTTATTCTTCAATAGACTTCCAAGTTAGTACAAATAAGTTTTCATATTGTTAATCATATTTTTTACTTATCATTCACTAAGAAAGTTTACTCAAAATCTTATTAGAATAAAATTTATAAAGTATCATATAATTTTCTATATATTTTATACGAAACTACAACCTTTTTTAAATAGTTTTCGGTTTCATTAAAAGGTAAATTAATATCTTTGTATTGGCTTAAATTTTTATCTAGTATTCCTTGCTCTAACCATTTATCTACATTTCCCATCCCTGCATTATATGCACATATTGCAAGATAATAGTTTCCATTATATTTATTAATTAAATCACTAAAATATTTACAACCTAGCGCAATATTTACATTTTCATCATATAAATTTACGTCGTTTGAAATATTTATTTTATTATTTATATCATTTGCAGTTGTATCCATTATTTGCATAAGACCTTTAGCTTCCTTTTTTGAAGTAGCCTCTTTATTAAAATTACTTTCAACTTTTATAATTGACATAACCAAATATGGATCTATATTATTTTTTTCAGCTTCCTCTTTTACTATGTCAAAATGATCTAATGGAAAAAAATTATTTTTAAAAATAAAAATGAAAACTGAAATAATTATTATTATAAATAGTAAAAATATAATAATATTTCTTAAAATATTTTTTAGTTTTATATTTAACATTTATCCCTTCCTCTTATACTTTAATGAGCTTCATACCAAGTTTTACCTACTTTTAAATCAACAACTAAAGGTACTTTTAAAGATATTACATTTTCCATTTCAGATTTCATAATATCTTTTACTATTTCTATTTCATTAGGAGTGACCTCAATTATTAATTCATCATGAACTTGCATAATTAATTTAGACTTTAGATTTTGTTCTTTTAACCTTCTATATATTCTATTCATAGCTATTTTAATAATATCAGCAGCAGTTCCTTGTATAGGAGTATTCATAGCGATTCTTTTTCCAAATTCAACTAAATTTTTATTATTGCTAGTTAATTCATTTATATATCTTCTTCTATTAAATAATGTAGTAACAAAGCCGTATTCTTTTGCTTTTTCTACTATATCATTCATAAAATTACGTATACCACTATATTTTTCCAAATATTTTTCAATATACTCATTTGCTTTTTTAGTTGTAGTAGATATATTTTTAGCAAGTCCAAAACCACTTATACCATATACTATTCCGAAATTTACAGCCTTTGCATGTGAACGCATATCCTTTGTTACATCTTCTAAAGGTACATCAAAAACTTGTGAAGCAGTCGTTTTATGTATATCTATTCCCTCTTTAAATGAACTAATCATTACAGGATCATTTGCAATATCTGCAAGTACTCTAAGTTCAATTTGGCTATAATCAGCGTCCATAATCATATTATCATTCTCACCTACAAAGAAATCGCGTAATTTTCTTCCTAATTCTAGTCTTATTGGTATATTTTGAAGATTAGGCTCAACACTACTAAGTCTTCCGGTAGATGCAACTGTTTGCATAAAAGTAGTATGTATTCTTCCATCAGTACTATCAATCTTATCTCTTAGAGAATCTACATATGTTGTTTTAAGCTTATTTATTTGTCTATATTCTAATATTTTAGGAATAATTTCATGTTTATCTTCTAAACTCTCTAGAACATCCTTATCAGTAGAATATCCGGTTTTATTCTTTTTTATAGTAGGTAAATTTAACTTTTTAAATAATATATTTCCAAGTTGCTGTGTTGAATTGATATTAAAAGTATCACCTGCTAAATCATATATTTCTTGCTCTAATACTTTTAAATTTTGTGTAATTTGCTTATCAAAATCATCTAATCTATCCTTATTAATATACATACCATTTTTTTCCATATATGCTAAAGTTTCAGTAAGTGGCATTTCTATATTATTAAATAGATCTAACATATTAAAATTACTTAATTTATCAGTTATAATAGTATATGAATTATATATTCCTTTTAAGTATGTTATAACGTTACTAATTTGATTTTTACTTAAAAATTTATTATTTTCATCTTCTTTATCAAATAAAGATATTTGAATATCGTTATTTTTTAGGTTCTCATATTTAAAATTCACACTTAATATCTCATTTAATATTTTATCAATAAAATAATGGGAACTATTTGAATTTAAAAGATAATATGCAATCATTAAATCATAATCAAAGCCTTTTACATTATCAGATATGTTATTAAATAAGTATAGAATATCTTGCTTAATATTAAAGCCTAATTTAAGGCATTTAGATATTGCAAATTTACTTAACAATTCTTTAAGTATATCTATAGGCATATCACTTAAATCAATTATGTATACTTTATCATTTTTACTATCATAAAATCCTATAAAATTTTTATTTTCAATCATAATATTAGATGAGATATATTTAGAATTTATATTAAATATATACGATATTTTATCATACGTAAACATTTGTTCTAGCGTAGAGATATATGAAGATATATTAGTATTATTAATAATAATTGTATCTTTTACTGTAAGTTCTACTTCTTTATCTGACAAAGTCGAATTACCGATTATATCAGAAAAATCAAATTTTTCTATAAATTTCTTAAATTCTAGATCTTTAAATATTTTATACACTTTTTCTTTATTAATATCAGATAATTTTGATTTTTCATAATCAATATTAATTGGTACATTTATATCAATAGTTGCAAGCTGGTGGCTTAAATTTGCCATATTTCTGTCAGATAATAATTTTTCTTTTACTTTAGGTGTAATCTCAATTTTATCTATATTATTATATATATATTCAATAGTTCCATATTTTTGAATTAAGCTATATGCTGTCTTCTCTCCTATTCCCTTTACTCCAGGAATATTATCAGAAGAATCTCCCATTAGAGATTTTACTTCTATTACTTGTATTGGAGCTATTCCATACTTTTCTTTAAGAAGAGCTGGATCATATACAGTATATTCAGTTTTTCCAGGTTTATTTGATGGCATAATTACATATGTTAAATCAGAAATTAATTGATATGAATCTCTATCTCCAGTAAGAATATATGTAATAATGTTATTTTTTTCATTTATTTTTGAAATAGTACCTAATATATCATCAGCTTCATATCCTTCCATTTCTATTATTGGAACATTCATAGCTATTAATATATCTTTAATTACTGGCATTTGCTCTTTTAATTCATCGGGCATTGCATGTCTAGTTCCTTTATATTCTGTATACATTTTATGTCTAAAAGTAGGTGCTTTTAAATCAAATGATACAACTACATAATCTGGTATAAATTTATCCAATATCATCCAATATATATTTAAAAAAGCATATAAAGCATTTGTATGAATATTTAAAATGCTTGAAGTCATATGAAGATTCATAAGACCATAATATGCTCTATTCATTATACTATTACCATCTATTACTAAAAATTTTTTATTATCCATATATCCCCCTATGTTAAATATAAAAAGTAGTCTATTATATTATTTTTCCTTTTTGTACACAACTAATTCTAACATATTTACTAGGTTATTTCAACAAATACATATATAATTTTGATATAATTTATATTTAAGCTCCGAGATTTAAAAAAAATAAATTATATAAAGGGTTATAATTTAGTTTAATCTGTAAAAAACATATTAATTTATTAGGTTATTAATTTTTACTCTTTTCTTACATGACAAAAGGAACTATTGAAAATAGGTTAAAACATTATGTACACTTTATTAAAATCACAGAAAGAATAATTGATAATCATATGATTTAGATTTCTTTATATGTTGCCATTTTTTTATAATATCTTACTAAAAATTTTCAAAATTATATTTTACAAGATGAAAAAGTCAGATATTACAGAAGATTATAATTATGCTATAAAAGTGGCAGAAAAAATGATCATCTTGATGTAGTAGAAATATTAAAATATAAGCTATAAATGCGATAAAAAGTGTTACATGATACTTACTGTAACACTTTTTGCAATTTAAGTCAAAATACTGTGTATATTTAATTTTCTGGATTTTTAAAAAATAAATGATATAAAGGATTAAAATTTAGTTTAATATGCAAAAAACATATTAATTTATTAATTAAAATTTAGGCTTTTATACAAATTTCTCCCAAACAATATTTGCTACTTCTTCTCCTCTATTTGATAAATAGATGTTATTACGCTCTTTATCAATTATTATTAAATTATCATTTTTTAAAGAGGTAAGCTCAGTATTAAAAATATCAAATATATTAGCATTAAACTTCTTGTTAAAATCCACTACTTTTATACCATCCATAAGTCTTAATCTTAATATAACGTACTCTTTCATTAAACTTAATTTATCTAATTCGCTTTTTTCGCTTATTACTGATATGTTATTTTTTATATTATAAATATATTTATCTATATCAGATATATTAGTATACCTTGTACCATTAAAAAATGATGAAGCATTTACCCCAAATCCTAGATACATTCCTTGATTCCAATAGTTAATGTTATGTTTAGATTCATATCCATTTATAGCATAATTTGAAATCTCATATTTATGAAAATTATTTTTTTCTAATATACTATTTAATTTATTTCTCATTTCATATTCTGTATCCTCATCACATAAAGTTAAATAACCTTCATCAAGTAAAAATTTAAGTCTTGTATTTTCATGAACTTCTAAATTATATACAGAAATATGCTTTATATTATACTTATCTTTTAATTTTATAATACTATTTAAAGAGTCAGTAAACATATTTAAATTTAAACCAGGTAATGGATACATTAAATCTACAGAAATATTATTAATACCTATCTTATTACAATCTTCTAAAGTCTTTTTAAAGTCATTATATGTATGAGATCTACCGATATTTTTTAATACCTTATCATGTGTTGATTGAAGTCCAATACTAACTCTATTTACTCCACTATTTTTATAATCTACTAATTTATCGAAATTTGCACTAGAAGGATTTACTTCAATAGTTACTTCCATATTGTCAATATTACTAGAGAATAATTTTAATACTTCAAGAACTTTTGTTATATATTTACTATCAATATATGAAGGTGTACCTCCTCCAAAATATATAGTAGATATATTATGGGAAGATAAAATTTCAGAATATTGCAAAATTTCTTTGCAAAGCATGTCTATATATTCTTCATGCTTATCATGACAATTATCATATGATACAAAATCACAATAATGACATTTTTTCATACAAAAAGGTATATGTATATATATTCCAATATCTGACAAGTTACCATCTCCTTTTTTTAAATACTTTGTAGCTATTATATAATTAAACGTATGTTCCATGCGCGTATTATTACAGATATTCTATCATACGAAAAAATATATGTCAAATTAAAAAAATATTTTAATATATTATTTACAAGTATTAAAATATACACATATGTGATTTAGAATTAATTAATAAAAAATATAGAGGCTGTTAAAAAAGTCACATTATTATAATCTATATTAATAAAAATCATTGAAAGTACATTTAAACCTTCAATGATTTTTTAGTTTTTAACATCCCTTTTGTATTATTTTAAATTTCTTTAATTAGATTGGTGTCACCATTTTTTGAAAAGACTAGGTTCTTAAAAATTACTTTATCTGCAAGTCTACTTTTAAATTCATCGATGTTTTGATGCGTAGAAATAATTATAATCCTTTTTTTATCCTTATTTGCATATTTTACAATATACTCTAAAATTCTTTGTGCATCAGCTGAGTCAGAATCTACTTTATCATCAAGTCCTGATGTACATTCATCTAAAACAAGTACGTCAATTTCATCATCTAGCCAATAAAGAATTTTGGAAATTATGAGTCTTTGTTTCTGTCCATTTGAAAGTGAATACGAAAATTGTTTTTCTTTCATCCATTTCCATACATCAAAACAATTAGCTTTTAATTCACACCATAAATGGAGATTTTCCAAAATTTCCTGCATCTTTTTTAAATCTGGATTTTCGTCACCACAAAATAATTCTTCAAATATTGATAAGTTTCCAAATTTTAAAGTTTCATCATAAAATAAATATCTAGATGTTTCAGGAATATCAGTTGTTTTTTCTAACTTAATCCTTTCAGTTAACATCTTCATAAAGGTTGATTTTCCACTTCCTGATGGGCCATACAAAATAGCAACATTCCCTTTATCAATTATTATTTTATTATTTGATTTTAAGGTAAATGGTTTATCATTTTCTGATTCTTCTATATAATTAATTGAAAAAGGATTAATTACTATATTATCAACGACTTTATTTATAGATACTTCTTTCGTTACATTATTGTATATTTTCATAATTATAGCCATATTTTCTTCTTCTTTTTTTATTGTAGTTAGTCTTTCATCATGATTTATAAGTATTGTGCTAAATTTACTTATTTGTTTTAAAGCAGTTTCCACAATAACGAGAGTTGCAGTAATTTGAGTTAGAGTACCTAAATTAATACTACTCCAATCAATTCCCAATAAATAAAGAATTATTATTCCATATTGACTAAATGCTTCAATTATTGTTACAAAAAATCTAGATAAATTTACCTTTTTATGAAACTTTGATACATTTTGATTACTAAGATTTAAAGTCTTTTGCAATTTGCTAATTCTCATATCTAGATCGCCTTTAACTATTGTAGGAATTCTAAGTAGATCATTAATTATTAAAGATTGCTCATCATCACATTCTTTATTCTTTTTGTAATAGATCTCTCTATTGAGACCTATATATGCAGAGCTTAAGAATGAAATTATTACAAATACAATGATTAAAGGAATAAAAATTGCTTGTGGAATTGCAGTGTTTGTTATTATAGCTCCAACTAGCATACAAATAATTGATAAAATTTCTATTACGTCAAATTTATGTTGAATTTTTTGCTTCCATAGGCTTTCAAGATAATACTTAATAGAATTAATAACTTCTTCATTTTTTGCAATTTTATAACAGTTAATTTTTTTATCATATTTTAAGACTTTATCTGAAGTTTTACATATAATTTGACTAGCCCTAAAACAAGCCTCATCTTTGAATATAAGATCAAATTTTTTATTCTCCGATGATTCAAAGATGTAAAATGAAACGCGTACCAGTTGCTGTGCTCTATAAAGCATAAAAACAATAATGCCTAATAAAATCAGCTTAGCCTCTATCAAAATATTTGAAATTTTAAGAAAAAAAGCAAAAGTCAATGATAATAAAGTATTTATTAAGCCTATAATTTGAACTTTTAATCCCATTTTATTAATTTTATTAGGTATAGTAAGCATTTCATCAGAAATACCATATGGCCTAAAAAAATTAATAATAAGATTTAACACCTCCTGAATTAATTTTTTAAAGTTTTTTTTAAGCGCCCGCATAATGACACTCCTTTCTAATAAAATTATAATATCAACGCAAAATATTAATTAGCGAAAAATCTATAGCAAAATCTTGCTCTATAGAAATGATATTATATATATTTAATTATATCAAATTACGGATAAAAAATCAACCTTATGTAAACTTAGCTGCTGCATTTATGATTAAATACCTCTTTAAATTTATAATTTTTATATATAACTTAAATTATTTATAAATTTTTTGTTATCGCATTTTTCGACATTTTATAAATTATTTATGTGATATAATGTGGCTATGTATAAAAAAAGAATACTTTAGCTATATTTATAACTAAAATATTCTTTTAAAAATCTCTATTATACCTTATTTTAAAATAATTTTTCCAAGACTTAAAATCAGATATATTTTCAACCACAAAAGTATCTGTAACATCTAAATATTCCTTTAATTGTTCATACGATGTGGGAGCATATAATATGATAGGAAGACCTGCTATTTTATTATTAAATTCAGTCAATATACGTACGTTTGGATCCATATCATAAAGAATATAATCTGGTTTTGAAAAATAAAATAATACAAAGTTTGTGATAGTTAATAGTATATTTCTTATATACTTTTTTAAACCATTTAAACTATGACCTATTTGGCCTCTATAGATTGAAGGATAATTTTTATAAAACCATCTTAAAACTAATGGATTAAAAGATTGAATTACATATTCTCCCTTATAATCTTTTAGAATTTCCATTATTTTAATTTCTTTTTTCCTACTAAAAATAGCAGTATCTTTAATATCAAATATTATAGGAACCTTTCCATCTACCAAATTAATAAAGGTTTGTAAATCAATAGAAGATTCAATATTAATTTTAGGTGCACACGAATGTTCCATGCCAAATTTTTCAGAAAGACTATCATCGTGGTAACATTTTAATATTCCTTTATATTGAATAATATCTATTTCTATAGCTACATTATGATTAACACAAGCATTTATTGCCTCAACAGAGCTTTCAGGAAATTTATTATTATATATTGCTCTATGTGCAATTGGAACATTAAATAACCAAAAATCATTAGTTATCCTACTTTGATAATTATTGGCGATTTTCCATAGCTTATGCACTATAGTAGATATCGTATCATTTTGTTCTACATCAAAAATAATATTTTGGATATCTGGAAATTTAATTTTATAATATTTTCTTTTATATAAAAATCTAAAAGGTTCTCTTAATAAATTGTATTTATAACATATTATATAATTATAATTTTTTATCATATAAAAATATACCAAAATATTTGATGTAAAAATATAAATATTATCTTTATTGTTATAATTGCTTAGTACATTATTTAATTTTTCTAATCTTTTTAAATTAAACTTTCCCCTAAGTTCAATAACTAAAGGTGTTGTTCCTTTAATTCTCCGTATATAACTATCTAGCATAGGAACAGAAATATTAGATCCTTTTAATTTCCGTTTATGAATATTTTCATAGGTTTTCTTTGATACATTACCAAATATACCTAATAAACGTTTAGTATATCTATCATGAAAACATATTGGAACATTATCTTTAGTAAACCTAATATCAATTTTGGGAATAAATCCACATAAAATTGCACTTTTATATGCAGGTATAGTGTTTTCAACATATTCTATACATAAACCTCTATCTGCAATAATGCAATCATATAATTTTAGCAATTTTTTAGGTTTATACAATACAGAAAACTTTTTGACATTATATATTTTTATGGCCAACAAAAAAATAATAAAGGCCATTATAATACATAAAAAACTCACGTATATCACTCCTTTATTATATTTATTAAAAGTAACTAATAGTTTTGTAACATTATATCAAAATTAATCCATATTGTCAAATAATATTAATTGCTTATAATATTTATCTTTTATAAAATTAAACCTTTTTCTAAAAGGATTTAACACCCAAAAAACTTTTGATCCAAATATATTTTTTAGTCTAAAATATGAAATTAAATTTTGTGTATGAAAATATAATGTACCGTCATAATCTTTTATAATAGATAATAATTTAAATTTAAAATAATCGGTAAATATTCCTTTTATTTCAATAAGTATAATGGTCTTTCCGTTAACTATATTTAACACTTCACTTAATAAAGGAACATTCTGATCACTTTTTCTAACGTTATATCTATTTATTTGTGAATATTTCATATTAGAAATTTTCCCTTTTATTCCAAGTAGTCTTTTTGTATTGTTATCATGAATACATATAATTTTACCATCTTTTGTAATTCGTACATCAAGCTCTATTGCATAACTATTATTTATTGCATCTATATATGAACCTATTGTATTTTCTGGATATTTTAAATGATATCCACGATGAGCAATTTTTAGATTATATATTTCACTGGACTTTTTGGGCTTATAAGTAAACATTAAAACTCACCTCAATTATATTATATGCAAATAAGCATATATATAATATTGGTAAAAAGTTGCAATTTTAATTTAAATATTAATTTTAATAAAAAATTAAGACTCCATTTGTTTCCCTAAAAAATTAGCTGCATTTTGGACTAACTTTAATTCTACATTTGTAATTGTTTTATCATAATCTAATGAAAATAAAATAACCGTACCAATTGCATCTCCATCACAAATTATAGGTGCTATTATTTGTGAACGGTATTTTGATGTATTTTCACCTTCTATAATTGGCATAATTCTATCATCTTTTGTTGACCATATTGCTCTATCATCCATTACAAATATAACATGCTCACTAATTTGTTTAGCTAGATACTCACTTTTTGGAGCACCTGAAATTGCAATTATAGTTTCTGTATCAGTTATACATGCAACAAAGTCACTAGTCTTAGATAATGTTTCTGCATACTGTGTAGCAATATCAAGTATATCTCCCATAGTGTCATGTTTTTTTAAAATTATTTCACCATTTTTATCAATATAAATTTCTAAAGGATCACCTTCCCTAATCCTCAAGTTTTTCCTTATTTCTTTTGGAATAACTATCCTTCCTAAGTCATCTATTTTTCTTATAATCCCTGTTGCTCTCATAATAACCTCCTGATAAATTTAATATTATTATTTGTTTTTAAATTAAATTTATACTTTTAAACTAACTATTAAAAGTTCTATTAATAGTTTATCACAAACTATTAAATATGTAATAGGAAATTTTTTACAGAAAAACTTATAACTTTTTAAAAAAATCACGCTAAAAGTATATAAAACAACATTTTAAGTTATTATATATCCTTTTAGCGTATTTGTCAATTTATCAATTTATTTACTTTCTGTGAAATTATATATTTCTAATATTTTATTTTTTAGTCCAGTTTTTCTTTCCTTAGCATTAATATTATCTACCATAAAATTAATTATTTTTTTATTACCAATTATAATTAACATTTTTTTTGCTCTAGTTATTGCTGTATATAATAAATTTCTTGTAAAAAGCTTCTTATATCCAGTATATAATGGTAATATAATATAATCAAATTCACTTCCTTGACTTTTATGTACTGTGATAGAATAAGCAAGTTCAATTTGATCAAATTCTTCAAAATCATATTCTATAACTTTATCATCATATTGTACTTCAAATTTTTCATTTTCTGTATTTATATCTGTTATATAGCCTATATCACCGTTATATATTCCATCTATGGTTTGTCCATCTTTTGCATATTTTTTATCATAATTGTTTATTACTTGCATAACTTTGTCACCTACTCTAAATATTCGTTCTCCTACTTGTTTTTCTTTTTTATCATAAGACTTAGGATTTAAAATGTTTTGAATAAATGCATTTAAATGCATAGTACCTAGTTCTGTTTTTCTCATAGGTGTTAAGATTTGTAAATCTTTTAAAATATTTATATTTTTGAAATTTTCAAGTCTATGAGATACTAAAGAGGCAATTTCAGATAATGTAGATTCAATACTATCAGTAGTAATATAATATAAATCAGTATTATTTGTTTTAAATTCAGGATATTCTCCATTATTAACTTTATGTGCGTTTATTATTATATCACTCTTAGCACTTTGTCTATATATTTGCTTTAAATATACAGTGTTTACAATTGATGAATCAATAATATCTTTTAAAATATTTCCCGGACCCACAGACGGTAATTGATTTACATCGCCAACTAGTATTAATGATGCATTTGGTTTTAATGCTTTAAATACATTATTCATCATTATTGTATCTATCATTGATGCTTCATCTATTATTACGATATCTGCATCTATTTCTTTTACTTCGGAATTTATGGAAAAATCAATATCTAAATCATCAGTTTTTGAAATTTCAAGCAATCTATGTAAAGTCTTAGCTTCTTTATTAGTTGTTTGAGTTATTCTTTTAGCAGCTCTACCTGTAGGAGCACTTAATATATAATCTTTATTTTGCTCTTCTAAAATATCTATTATAAATTTTATTATAGTAGTCTTTCCAGTACCTGGTCCACCTGTTATTATAGATATTGAGTTATTAAGGCAAGTATTAATAGCTTTCTTTTGTTCTTCAGATAATTCTATATTATTTTTTCTACTTGTTTTATCTATATCTTTTATATAATCTTTATTATTTATAATTTTTGAACGTAACACAACATTTTTAGCAATATTTTTTTCTGCTAAATAGAAATTTTTTTTAAATACATATTCAACATCTTCAATTACTTCTATCTTTATTATATCATTTAACATTAATCTAGTTATGCCGTTTCTTATTATATCCTCTTCAACTTCTAATATTTTTATTGCATATTTGACTAATATATCTATTTCTATGCATGTATGTCCAAATTCAGTTACTTTGCCTAAGGCATAAATTATACCTGAATCTATCCTTTCTTCATTATATAGTGATACTCCAAGTTTTTTTCCAATATCATCTATATTTGTAAAATCAAGTGTTTTTACATAACCAATTAAACTATATGGATTCTCATTAATAATATTTATTGTTTCCTGCCCTAATGATTTATATATTTTACTTGCAATTATAATAGAAATACCTAATTTATTTAAATAATCTATTGTATTCCATTTATCATATTCATTATTAAAAAATTCACTTAGATTATCGATTTTTTCACGATTTAGCCCTTTTATATTACTTAATTTTTCTTTTTGAAATCTAATAGTATCAATTGTGGACTTACCAAACTCTGTTACAATTTTAGATGCTGTTTTCTTACCTATTCCTTTTATATTATCTGCTATATAATCAATTAAAGCAGATGAAGTTCTAGGTAAAATTTTCTTATATGTAGTAAATTTTAATTGTTCACCATATACCTTATGTTTTACCATTTCACCTTCTAGTTCTATATCATCCCCTACTTCAATTTCATCAGTTTGTCCTACTGCAGTTATATATTCTTTTTGTGATTTTATAAGTAATACAGACCAAGAATTCTGATTATTTTTAAATATAATTGTTTCAACTTTTCCTTCAATCTTCATTATTTCACCACTTTCAAATATATTATATATTAATATTTTAAATTTATCAATAATTGAATCAATTATTTAAATTGTCATAGTATTTGCATTATTTTTAAAATAAATTTTTAGAGGTTATGGCTTAAAAGTTAAAATAGTCATTACTTTTGATTATTATATGAAGAATTTAAATTTCTATATAATATTTATAATACTTTATATATTAGTTACATATAATAATTATAAAATAACTATTAATAATTTTATATAAAATATTTTTTTATAATATATAAACATT
The DNA here is from genome assembly GCA_947626975.1 of uncultured Clostridia bacterium. Taxonomy (GTDB): domain Bacteria; phylum Bacillota; class Clostridia; order TANB77; family CAG-465; genus CAG-465. Next base: position 67,518 of record CANQUF010000003.1, on the reverse strand, counting down.
ACTTTAAAACAATAAATTTTTTTAATATATGTATTGACTTTTTTTTGTTTTTATATTATACTAGTAATATAAATAATCGCGGGGTAGAGCAGTTGGCAGCTCGTAGGGCTCATAACCCTGAGGTCGCAAGTTCGAGTCTTGCCCCCGCAACCACATAAAAACTTCTACAGCACGTAGAAGTTTTTTTATAGTTTACGTTCTTTAAACGAGGAGGAAAAATGAAAGATATAATTTTGGATACTATTTTTGATTCTTTAAAAATGTTACCTTTTTTATTTTTATCATATTTAATAATAGAATATATTGAAAAAAAATCTTCAAAAAAAATTCAAAAACTTTTAAGTAATTCTGGAAAGTTTGGACCAATAATTGGATCTTTACTAGGATGTTTACCTCAATGTGGATTCTCTGTTACAGCTTCTAATTTATATGCTTGTAGAGTAATATCTATAGGAACCTTAATTTCTGTTTTTTTAACTACATCAGATGAAGCTATTCCAGTCTTAATATCTAATCCTGGTAGTATTGGAGTTTTACTTAAAATAATATTAATAAAATTAGTAATTGGAATAATTTTTGGATTTATAATTGATTATATATTAAGAAAAAAGGAAAAAGTAGATACTAAAGAGGTTACAGAACATATTCATCATATGTGTGAAAATTGTGATTGTGATCATAGTGGAGTTTTTAAATCTGCTATAAAACATACAATTAATATTTTTCTTTTTATATTAATTGCATCATTTATTTTAAATGTAGTAATATGGGCAATAGGTGATGAAATGCTTTCAAAAATTTTAATGTCTGGTACTATTTTACAACCTTTTATTGCAAGTTTAATTGGACTTATTCCAAATTGTGCTTCATCTGTATTACTAACTGAATTATATTTAAGTGGAAATATTAGTTTTGCATCGATTATTGCAGGTCTTTCTAGTGGTTCTGGAATAGGATTAATTGTATTATTAAAAGAAAATAAAAATTTAAAAGAAAATCTAAAAATTTTACTCTCAGTTTATATAATTGGAACATTTACTGGTTTATTAATAGAATTAATAGGTATAATATAAAACATTATAGAAGTAGATTTAATTTACTTTCCATATATAAAAAATTTAAAAGTAAAAATATTTACAAGAGCAAGTTTTTTTGTATCTTGTATTTTTTTTACTACAAAAGTACGTTCCAGTAATGTTATTTGTAAAATTTTAATTTTTATATTATAATAATATTAACCTTTGAAAGGAATGGTTAAAGTGAATAAAAAAATATATAAAAAAATAAATATAATAGTTATAATAGCTATTTTAATAATTTTGTTTATAATATATGGTATATCTATTAAAAGTACACCAGAAAATAGAGAAAAGAAAATTATTTCATATTTAGAAAAGAAATATAATTCTAAGTTTGAAATTGTACAACTAATTGATAGTGGAGAAAATGTATTATTGGATGAGATAAGTTGTGATGGTGCAACATTTTGTCCCGAAATAAAAGAAAAAGGTGTTTATTATTATACTTATGAAGTATTATCTGTTTCAGATAATATAACTTTTAAAGTAAAATATTTAGACAAAAAAATAAAAGATAAAATTACTGAAGAACCATCTTACTTTTCACTAAAAAATACAGATGATATTTTAAAAGACATTTCTAATTACATTATAGATAAAATCGGTGGTACTGTTGAAGAAAGTGTTAATAGTGAATTTAAAGACTGTGATTATATTACTATTAAAATTGATGAAAACTTAAATGATATTTATAACAATAGCTATATGAAAAAGCTTAAAAACATACAGGCATATATCGATTCTAAAAATAATTCTGATCCAGATATTAATATAGATGTTGAGATATACTATAATGATAATTGCTATTTTAGAAGTATTCTTCAAGAGATTGTGGAAGACGATAGAACTGAAAAAGAAAAATCAGATCCAATGAATACTGTAAAAGAACTTGAGAAAATGCATCGTTACACTTTGGAAGAATATTTAGAAAAATGTGATAACAATGAATAGTATAAATTTCTATTATTTTACATTTTCAACTTACATACTAATAATTGGAATAGCTTTTATAGTTGCTTTTATGGTATTTTATAATCTTTCTCAAAAATATTATAATAAAATAGATATAATATATGTATATGTTATTAATATTTTAGGTTTTGCCATTGGAGCTAAAATATTATCATTACTTTCAAACAATGTTGAAATATCTATGTATAATTTTATAAATAGTGGTTATTCATTTATAGGTGGAGTTATAGGAAGTATATTAACAATAATATTATATTGTAAGATATATAAGTTAAATTTAAAAAATATACTATCAAATTTTACAGTAATATATCCATTAATATATTCTATTAGCAAAATAGGATGCTTTTTAAATAATTGCTGTTATGGATCAATAAGTATTAATAATGTTAGTTATAATTTTTCATTACAATTAATAGATTCGGCAATAATGTTTGCATTATTTTTAAACTTAATGAAGAGATCTAAGCAACAAAATGAGTTAATAACATTTCAATTTTTTAGTATGTTTGGAATTATTAGATTTATAGAAGATTTTTTTAGATATTCTAGAAATGTTATGATACTTAATTTAACATTAGAACAAATAGTATGTATTATATTTATAATTATAGGAACATCAATTTTTATTAAAAATAGAATAAATAATACTCATTCTGGATATAGAAAGATGGGTTTAGATAATAAATAAAATGTAGTTTAATCTAAATTAATTTTAAAAACAAAGGTGAAAGTTAATCAAGCTTTCACCTATTAAATTTTATTTATCTTTTAAATAATTGTTATATATATCCTCTACCTTATTCCAGTCTATTACTTTAAAGAAATTATCTATATACTCATCTCTCCTATTTTGATTTTTTAAGTAATATGCATGTTCCCATACATCTATTAGAAGTATTGGATACAAATTTTCCTCTATCACAGTATTTTGATTAGGAGTATTCACTATTTTTAAATTATTAGTTTCATCAATAACAAGCCATGTATATCCTGAACCAAATACACTTAATGCCATCTCTTTAAATGCATTTAAAAATTCATCAATAGAGCCATAATTTTCTATAATTGCTTTTAAAAAATTACCATTAGGAATTGTATTTTTATATTTGCCAAGTATATTAAAATACATATTATGATTAAATACTCCACCTGCATTATTACGTATATCTTCCTGAATATATTCAGGAAATGAAAATATGTTACGTAGAATTTCTTCTATACTCATGTTATGATAATCTGGATATTGCTCTAATATACTATTTAATTTATTTACATAGTTAGCTAAGTGTTTATCATGATGAAACATCATTGTTTCTTCATCAATATATGGTTCTAAGGCATTGTATTCATATGGTAATGGTATAAGTTTAAAAGGGTATTTATCTTCCAAATTTACATCTCCTCTCTTTTCATTTATACATTATATTAAGAATATAATTATTTTATTAAAAATTTAGAATAAAAAACATATAATAAAAAAATATATATACTAATTTTACATAGTATATATAAAAATGTATATACTATATATATACATGTATTAATTAAGATTTTTTACTTAAAAATTTATAGAAAATATTTAATTCAAAATATTGACAATATCTAGTTAATATTATATAATATAAATTGTATGGCGGTGTAGCTTAGTTGGCTAGAGCGTTCGGTTCATACCCGAAAGGTCACAGGTTCGACTCCCGTCGCCGCTACCAGTCTGAGTGTTCTTATAGGATTTTATAATTCTATAAGAACTTTTTTATTTTACTGATAATTTATAATCGTATTTTTACCTAATAATTTCCTTGCATCTATTGCAATATCTGCATTATACACATTTTCTTATATAAAGTTACTATCATATTAAGTAAAGGAAGTTTTTTATATGTTGCTTATGCTTGCTCTATTTTATATATTGAGTTTAGTCATATATGAAATCTTATAGTAGTTAAAAGTTAACTAGACCTTTTTCAATTTTTCAAGTTTTAGTTTAAAATATTACCTAGATAATATTTAAAAAATATTAAGAACGGATAAATAATTATTATAATAGTTTTTTAACGAAAAAGGCTCTTCTGCAACAAGTAAATTGCAGAAGAACCAACTATTTTTATTTTTTTGATTATATGATGTAATTAAGCACTGTGAATCCTAAGAGTGACAAAGCAAAAGGAAAGCAAGTATCAAAAACTATGTAATACCAGTTTGATAAATTAATTATCACTCCTAGTATGAATGTCATTAACGATACTACAAAACATAATATTATTGCATCAAAAATAAGTGCTATCTTTAAAATATCTTTCTTCTTCATACCATCTTTTGCTAGTGCATCTGTAATAGCATTTGAAATATTGTAACCGATTAAATGAGTAATTGAGACCACACAATTGAATAATACAACCAGTCTTCCTTGCGTTCAAGAAGCTTGAAATTAATAGAAAATAGTATAAAAATTACTATTCCAACTATTAATGTACAGATAATCCGTGTCTTAAATTTACTACTCATAAATAAAATTCCTCCCTACTAATTAGTAAAACCTAAGTAAAAAATATAAAATATGCCTATATTATATATTATTTTATATAAATAGTCAAGTTTTTAGCATTTCTTCACTATTAAATTACATAATATAAAAAATTAATTTCAAAATTTTCTCAATGCATTAATAATTTCATACTTTGTATATTTAGTTTCAGTAGTAAAATACTAATAGTTTACACCTATAACAATATCTCTTATTGTAATTTAGAAATTTATTACAAAACATAGTTTAATCTTCTAAATAATGTACATAAAACAATATATAGGACAGCTCTTAGAACTACCCCATTTAAATTTATTAATTATTTTATAATGACTTTTTTCAATACAATAGTTAATCCTAATACTATTATCAAAGTGCTAACTACGAACATTACAGTGTTATTATTATTGTTTGTACAGGTATTTGGAGTTTCATCTATATTTTTTTATTTTTATTAACCATTTAATAAGTATATTGCTAAATTTAAGTATGAAGCAAATAATATCCATAATAAGTATGGAATTTGTAAAAGACCAGAAAATTTATTCTTTTTATAAAACTTAATAATCATGAGTATTACTAGTATATCAAGTAATATTATCCATATAAATGCAAAAAATCTCCATTTTAATATAAAGAAAATAATTGACCACATTAAATTTACAAATAATTGTATATAATAAATACCTTTAATATTTGAATCATTTAACCCTTTTACCGATAAAGTACCATAAGATATTCCCATAAGAATATATAATATAGTCCACATAATTGGAAATAAAATACTTGGTGGTGCAAAAAGTGGCTGTTTTAATTCTTTATAATCCATGAAACCCGAAATTAAAAATCCGACTAATCCACCTAAGATGACAGGAATTAATATAGATTTTGCGTATATTTTAAATTTAGACATTTAAATATCCTCCTTTATATTATTTTATTTGATAAAATTTAAAATATACATAAATTTTAAATTATAGTACTTGTTGAATACTATAATTTAAAAAAATGATATATAAATAATTATTTATCAAGAAAATTAGATGTTAACTTTTATCCAAAAAAATAACATATGGTATAGATGATTTTCATACTATCCCATATGTTATTTTATTTAAATTTTCTTTATAATAAATTTTTTTAGTGCAATAGCTACGATAAATGTTATTGCTAAAATACTAACTATGAACATTATATTATTATTATTATTTTTTATACCAGTTTTTGGAGTATCATCTTTTTCATCCTGATTAACCTGAGTTTGATGATTATCTACTTCAGTACCTTCTTTAATAATATAATTACCATCATCATCCATTTCTAAACCAGCTTCAATTGCTCCTTTAATTGTAGTATTTCTTGAATTACCTTCTAAATAAATAGCTTCCTTCTCTTTATCTCCAGTCATACTAACAGTTGAACCATCAACAAATTCTAAATTTGAATGTGTTGCATTTGACTCAACGCTTATTCCATACCAAGAATTATCACCTATAGTTAAATATAAATTTCCTTGTACTTTTACTGATGAATCACTTATAGCTATTGGTGAACCTGCAAATGATTTAGTATGGTCAATTTTTAAATTTTCTAATGTAATATCATTTGAATTATAGATATTAATAGCATTTTTATTATTATTAGTTACTATTGAACCATTCTTTATAATTACATTATTAGAATTAATTTCTAAAAGATGTGCATCATAACCAGATGTACTTTTAAAATTATCAGCTGCTGCTAATTTGTGTCCACCTAAATCAAGTGTAACATTACTTGTTTTAATATTTAACATTTCATCTACAGTAGTATCTTCAGTTAAGTGTACTGTAGTACCTTCTGGTAATTTATCTGTAAATACTTGTTGTGTTAAATTAGTTTTGCTATCTACATATAAATTAAAGTTAGAATTTTGAACAGTTCCATTTGTAGGAGCTTTAATTACAGGAAGGTAACCTTCTTCACCTGCACATTCATTATTAGTAAAGTCTATTGTAACATTGCTTGTAGTTAATGTTCCTGTTTTAGAATAGTTTGCATTTATCCAAGAATCTAATGTAACATTTTCAATTTTTGCATTTCCAATATCATCTGAATTGAATGCAATAGAACCACTAAATGTATCTACTTTTTCGATATCACAATTTTTTAGCGTAAAGTTTTTTCCCATAACTTCAATTACTTTGTTTACTTCTTTTTTACATTTAAAATCTACCCCATCAATTGTAACATTGTTACCCCATACAGAAACAAAATCTTGTGTACTCCACGCACCATTACTTTTTTCAACATCACTTGTAATTAAAACTTTTCCTTCACCTTTTATAGTAATATTATTTTTATGAATTGGAAAATACCAACCTGGTTGTGAACTATCACCAGTATTTTGCCATGAACTATACTTATCAAGCAAATCTTGTGTAAGATTATATTCTCCTTCTTTAATTATCCAAGTTTCACCTTCTTGTTGACTATTTATAGCATTAGCAAGCTCTTCGGCAGTTGTAATTGTTTTCTGCTCTGCTGCATTTACATTAGAAAGTATTATCCAAGATGCCATTAACATTACAAACAAAAAGTAAGTAATTTTAAATTTTTTCATAATATATACCTCCTCGTATAAAACATTATTACATTATTGCTTTACAATGTTATTATAGCATATTTAATAAAAATCTACAATATATTTTTTACAATAATAAAATTAAAAAATTGATATATAAATTACTATATATCAAAATAATTACTACTTTCTTCCAAATTTAAATAATTTAACTGCCTTTCTACTTCATATGCAACTATAGCTACACTATTTGATAAATTAAGAGATCTAATGTTCTTTTTCATAGGTATCCTTATAGCCTTTTCAAAATTTTCAAGTATATAACTCTCAGGTAATCCTCTAGTTTCAGGTCCAAATATTAAATAACAATCATCTTTATATTTAATATCTGTATATACTTTTTTAGCTTTTGTGGATAATAAAAATATATTATCAGATTTTATTTTATTTCTAAAGTCTTCTAAACTTTCGTATTCAATTATATTTAATTTATCCCAATAATCAAGACCTGCTCTTTTTACAGCCTTTTCAGATATATCAAACCCTAAAGGGTGTACTAAATGTAAAGTTGCACCAATAGCAGCACAAGTTCTAGCAATATTACCAGTATTTTGTGGTATTTCAGGTTCTACTAAAACAATATTAATTGACATAACACGTTAAACTCCTTTCTCAATTAAAGGTTTTATCTTACTTTCAAGTACCTCATCATATTCTATCCAATCTTTTATATTTATTTCTTTATATCCTTTTTTTGATAAAATATCTCTTACAATTAGTTTTTCAATTCCAGAATTTATTATTACTCTTTTACACATTGAACAAGAATCAATATATTCTAAAATATTATTTGTTTTTGCATCTTTACCTACCATATACATGGTAGCACCAATAGTATCCCTTCTTGCAGCACTAATTATAGCATTTTGCTCTGCATGAACAGATCTACATAATTCATATTTTTCTCCGCTTTTTATATTTAGTTTTTCCCTAGCACAATATCCTAAATCACAACAATTTATTCTACCTCTTGGTGCTCCGATTATATCCAGTTGAAATTATTTCATCATTTTTTACTATTATAGCACCATAATGTCTTCTTAAGCATGTAGCTCTTTTTAAAACAGACTCTGCTATATCTAAATAATAATTTATCTTATCTATTCTATCCATAAAAAAACACTTCCATATCCAAAAAAATAAATGACCTTATTAAACATAAATGACATTTCAATTAATATAATAAATCTTAATATTTATTATACAAAATTATATCATTTAGATTTAATAAAGTCAAATTATATTATATTTTTAAAAACTCATCATATAGTTTTTTCCACGTCATTTCTCCTACTATACCATCTTGTTGTAAATCAAATAATTTTTGAAAAATAACTACTGCTTTTTTTGTGTTATCTCCGAAAAATACCATCAACTTTTAAAATTGGTAATTCATTATATTTTAAAGCTATTTTGTTTAGATATTCTTGTAATGTTCTTACATAATTACTATTATTACCATATTTTAATACATTATTATAAACATCAAATTCACTTTCGCCGTGAAATATTTACTCTATTATAAGTATTAAATATATTTTTTAATACTCGATATGTATAAATATCAGTTATACCAGTTTTATTTAATGAATTTAATTCTTGAAATCTCTCTACTGCATTTTTAGTTTCACTTCCATATATTCCATTTATTGTAACAATTGGCAAACTAGGATATTCATCAATAATTGCAAGTAACATTCTTTGAAGATTTTCTACTTCTTCACCTGAATCTCCCTCTTTTAAAGCATAATCTTGAGATTTAGTATTATATATATTGCTATTTGATCTATTTTTAGTAGATATTCTCTTTCTATTTTTTATATTAAATCTTCTATTCTTAAACATATATATCATCCTTTTTAACTATATATTTATATAATATGATAAAAAAGAAATTATTATGACAAAAAAGCAAAAATATATAATATTAGAATATTTTTAATATGCGTTTACATAATATTGACAATTAGATACAATTATGTTACAATATAACTATATATTTTATAACCCCCAGAAAATTAATATTAAAGGAGATGTTGTCTTATGTTAGGAACAACTGTTAGAAATGGTAGAGTTATGATTATCTGTAAAAAAGATATCTTCTTAAGCTCGTCATATGATGAGTTTAGTGGATTTATAGGCAATTCAGCAATTGTAAAAAAAGGAGGTAAAACTACCGCTATTCCAAAAGAAGAGATATATATGATTTTCATTGAAGGAAATATCATATATCCCACAAAAAATTAAAATATGGATGTCTAGAAAGTAAATTTTTCTAGGCATCCATATTTTTATATAACTATAACTATTTCGAAGATTTTATAGATAAAATATTTATAAGAAGTATATACTATACAATTTCATCGTCTTGCTCTACATTTTCTCTTTTCTTTAGTAAAGGATAAAGTACAACATCACGAATATTATAACTGTTAGTTAAAAATTGTAAAAATCTATCTATGCCAAGTCCCCAACCAGATATAGGAGGCATTCCATATTCCATAGCCTTAATATATTCATTATCCACGCTCATTGCTTCCTCATCACCTTTTGCTTTAAGCTCACTTTGTTCTCTTAGACGCTTGTCTTGTTCTTTTGAATCAACAAGTTCTGAATATCCGTTAATTATTTCTTGTCCATTAACAACTAATTGAAATCTATCAGAAATATTGGGATTTTCATCATTACTTCTTGCAAGTGGTGATAAATCAATTGGATGTTTTGTTACAAATACTGGATTAATCATTTTAGGTCTGCTTACTTTTTTATATAATTGATCTATTAAATTTCCTCTTCCTAGCTTGTCTAAATCAGGTGTTTCAAGATCAATTTTTCTTCTCTTTATTTCTTCTAACAAATCAGAAGCAGTTTCAAATTTGTCAATATCTATTCCTGAATCTCTTAATATAAGTTCTCTAAATCCAATTTCTGGCCATTCATTTCCAAAGTCAACTAAAACATCACCTATAGTTAATTTTAAATCATTATTATTTATATTAGAAATAATATATTTAATTAACTCTTGAGTTAATTTCATATTATCTTTATAGTTATAATATGCACTATAACCTTCTATCATTGTAAAATCTTGTAAATGATTTACACTTATTCCCTCATTTCTAAAATCTCTTGCAATCTCATAAATATTTGTAAATCCACCTATTATTAACTTTTTTAGAGTAAGTTCAGGAGAAATTCTTAGAAAAACATCTGTATCGTAAGTATTATGGTGAGTTATAAAAGGTCTTGCTGTAGCTCCAGAAGCTGTATTTTGTAGAACTGGAGTTTCTACTTCAATAAATCCTTTATTATCTAAAAACTCACGTATTAGTTTTATAACTTTTGATCTTAAAAGAAATCTTTTTTTTGTATCATTATTCATTATTAAATCTAAATGTCTTTCTCTATATAATGTTTCTTGATTTGTTACTCCATGAAATTTTTCTGGAAGTGGTCTTAGTGCTTTTCCTAAAAATTCATATTTATATACTTGCAATGTTTTTTCACCTGATGCAGTTATAAAAATATCACCAGTAACACCTATAAAATCACCTACATCTAAAGTTTCATGTATTTTTTTATATAATTCCTCACCTAAGTCGTCTCTTTTCATGCATAATTGAATATGGCCTCCAATGTCACTTAAATCTATAAAACTTATTTTACCCATTTTTCTTTTTGACATTACACGACCAGCAATACTTACATCTTTTGTTCCAGGCTCTAACTCCATAGCTTCTTGCAATGAATGTGTATATTTAAAATTATCAGGTCTTGTATTTATACCATATTCTTTTAATTTTAATTCTTTTTCTTCACGAATCTTCTTTAATTCTCCAATATCTCCCATAGTTAATCTCCTTTATATTTAAAATCTAAGTAAATTCTATACATTAAATATTATAATCTATCTATAGATATTATTTTATATTTAAGTATGCCACTTGGAGTTTCAACTTCTATCTCATCACCTTTTTTAGCACCTATCAAAGCTTTACCTACAGGTGACTCATTAGATATTTTATTATTTGCAATATCTACTTCAGTTGCTCCAACTATTCCATATACTATATCTTCATCAAATTCATAATCATGTACTTTAACTGATGTACCAATTCCTACTTTACGTATTGATATTTCATCATCATCAACTACTTTTGCAACTCTTAATGTATTTTCAATCTCTTGAATTCTTGCTTCAAGTAATGCTTGTTCATTTTTAGCATCATCATATTCTGAATTTTCAGATAGATCTCCAAATTCCCTTGCAATTTTAATTCTTTCTGCAACTTTCATTTTTTGAGGACCTTTTAAAAATTTCAATTCCTCACTTAATTTATTATATCCTTCTGTTGTAAGCACGATATTACGCTCTTCCATTTTATACATCTCCTCCTAAAATAACATATATATTATACACTATATGTCAAGTTATATAAACTATTTATAATTTTTTAAAGCAAATACTCCTAGTTTATTTATACTAAAATCATTAATTACTATATTCATTCTATTAAATATAACTTCTAATTCTTGTTTATGTCTTTCAAACTCTAAATATGGAGTTGAAAGTATATCTTCATTTGCATTATTTAAATCAATATATAATGAATTTTTCCTTAATACATAATTTCCAATAAAATCTAATTTTGATATTTTACTAAAAACAACATATACATGATACGAGCTTATATTTTTCTTTTGTATAATTTCAATTGTAGTACCATATTCTGTATTTATATCATCTACATATTTTGTTATTTTTTTTAATTGAATTTTACCCATGTTATTATATATTAATATATCTAAAAATTTATATTTTGATAAGTATTCTTTTATTTTATCATTATTATAATCACCTATATCATTTAAAACAAATAAAATTTTTAATTTATTAAGTTTTATATTCTGTTTTTCTATGAATCTATCTATATATATCATATCATGCTTTGACATTTCGTTAATCTCTTTTATTTCTTCATAAATTATTAAAGAATTTTGCTTTAATAATCTAATAATAAAATCTTTTATATCTTGATTTTCATCAAAAAAATTACTAAACACCAAATTTACAGTGTCATTGTTTGTAAATTCTTTATTAATTAAATATTTTAAAAATGAAAGCCTCATTGTAAAATTCTCTTTTTTCAATGATTTATATAAATATTCTATGTCAAACTGTATATATATCTTCTTACCTAAACTATTATTTAATATATCTTTATAAATAAAAAATTTTAGAAATTTTCTATTTATAAAGTTTCCATGCAATTTATTGGTACTATCTGAATTTTTAAAATTATCATTTATATCTAAAAAAATAGTGTTCATATATACCTCCATTAAAACTAATATATTATATATGAACATATCTACTAATATGATTAATAGTTTATTTTTTTACTATATTTTTCATAACTTGACTATTTTTTGTCCTATCAAGCTTTGTTAATAATAATTCTTTTAATTTATCTCCTGATAAATTTCTTGTTAAATTACTACCTTCTGCAAGTGAAATAGTTCCTGTCTCTTCTGAGACTACAACTACTAAAGCGTCTGATATTTCTGTAATTCCAATAGCAGCTCTATGTCTTGTTCCAAGATTTTTTGGTACTGCTACTTCAGATGCAAGTGGTAAAATACACTTTGCAGCAAGTATTTGTGATTTATCTATAACAATTGCTCCATCATGTAAAGGTGTCCTTGGTGTAAATATGTTTTGAATTAATTCTGATGAAATTTTTGCAGATAAAGCAACTCCTTCTTTTAACACCTCAGAAATATTAGTATTTCTCTGTATTACAATTAGAGCTCCTATTTTTTTCAAGGACATAATTTCTACTGCTTTAACAATTTCACTTATTGAATGTTTTACAAGAATATCACCATTCATATCAAATACATCCACTAATTTTTGTCTTCCTATTTGTTCAAATACATTTCTAATCTCAGGTTGAAACACAACAATCAAAAGAACTACACCATAAGTCAAAAAATTAGTAAGTATAAAATTTAGAATTACCATATTAAATATTTTAGCAATTATAAATAAAGAAAATAATAATATTATCCCTTTAAATATTTGACTTGCACGTGTCTTTTTTATAAACTTATACATATATATAATTAAAAGTGAAACAATTACAATATCAATTATGAGTATTACAACTCTAATTGGACTATTTAATTGTAGTATATCATGCAACCAATATATAATATCTAAAAATTTCTTTTGTAAATTTTGAAACATATTATTTTCACCTCTTAAGCATTTTGAATAGCAGAAATTAGTGCAGTAAATACAGTAAATACCATAGAGAATAATAAAATACCAACAATTATATATTTAATTATAACTTTCTTTTTATCTTCTTTCTTATTCATCTTTACACCACCTTAATACTTTATATTTCAAATTTATTTTCAAACCATTTTAATAAATTTTCAATTTTTACTCTTTCTTGACTCATTGTATCTCTATCCCTTATAGTAACACAATTATCATTTAAACTGTCAAAATCATAAGTTATACAATATGGTGTTCCTATCTCATCTTGTCTTCTATATCTCTTTCCAATGCTACCTGCTTCATCATAGTCACACATAAATTTCTTTGATAACATGTCATATATTTCATCTGCTTTATCACTTAATTTTTTAGAAAGTGGTAATATTGCAATCTTGATTGGAGCAATTACTGGATTTAATTTTAAAACTATTCTTGTGTCATTATCATCTAATTTTTCTTCGTTGTATGCATCACATAAAATAGCTAAAGCAAGTCTATCACAACCAAGAGAAGCTTCAATAACATAAGGAACATACTTTTCAGATGTTTCAGGATCTAAATATTCCATAGATTTAGAACTATATTCTTGATGCCTTGAAAGATCATAGTTAGTTCTATTATGTGTTCCACAAAGTTCATCCCAACCATGTGGATATTTAAATTGAATATCACATGCCTGTTTTGCATAATGGGCTAATTTTTCATGATCTTTAAATCTTAGATTTTCTCTGTTAATTCCAATTGAAGTAATAAATTCCATTTGCTTATTTTTATATTCTTCATAAAATGCACTATCTGTACCTTCTTTACAAAACCATTGATGCTCCATTTGTTCAAATTCAATAGTTCTAAAAGTAAAATTACCAGGTGTTATTTCATTTCTAAAAGCTTTACCTATCTGTCCTATTCCAAATGGTATTTTAGCTCTTGAAGTTCTTAATACATTAAGAAAATTTACAAATTCTCCTTGAGCAGTTTCAGGTCTTAAATATACAATATCCGAATTTTGTTTTACTACTCCTCTTCTTGTTTCAAACATCAAATTAAATTCTCTAATTTGTGTATAATTTACCTTACCACAATTTGGACATGGAATTTTGTTTTCTATAATGTATTTATATAACTCATCATCATTTAAAGTGTCTGGATTAATCTTATCAGTATATGATTCAATTAATTTATCAGCTCTATGTCTAGTTTTACATTCTTTACAATCAATTAAAGGATCAGAAAAACTTCCAACATGACCTGAAGCTTCCCATACCTTTGGATTCATAAGTATAGCAGCATCTAAACCAAAACTATTTTTGTTTTCTTGTATAAATTTTTTCCACCATGCTTTTTTTATATTATTTTTAAGTTCAACACCTAAAGGACCATAATCCCAAGTATTGGCAAGTCCACCATATATTTCAGAACCTGGGTATATATATCCTCTAGATTTGCATAATGCAACTATCTTTTCCATAGATTCTAACATTTTAAATATCACTCCTATTTCTTAATCTATTTAAATTTTATTCTATAGTTATATCTAATACATTATACTTTTCATCAACGATAGTTCCTGAATTAAATACAATATGGAATTTTCCGTCTTTTATGTAAAAAGATTCAAGACCTGTCCATGTATATGTAAATTCATTTTCTTTTGCCATATTATTTGATATAACATATTTTTTTACTTCTTCATTAATTTTGCTTTTATAGTCTTTTCCAAACATCAAAAGAGCAACTTCTGTTTGATTAACTTGTTCAGAAGTAACTGAATCAATATTATATGTTGTTATTTTATCCATAGTATTTTTTTTAGAACTATCATCTCTTATTCTATCATAAATAGTAACAGATATAATCTTTTTTGTATCTATCATATTATCATATACATTATATGATACAATATATGTATAATTATTATCAGCATTTTTATTTTGTTCTTTTAATGTCTCAAACATATTTAAATATTTAGATTCAATTTCACTATTTAATTCTGTAAGATCAGTAGAATTTATAGAAATATATGGTAATTGTATACTGCTTTTAATTTTTTTGTTTGAAGTATCATTATAATTCTTTTCTGTAACATTATATTCAATATTTTGTGCTTCAATCTTTTGTTCATCTGGATTAACTTTTTCCATATTTACTAATCTTCCTATATCAGAATCATCTTGACCAATAAAATCAGGTTCTTTTTGATTATTTAATAAATAAAATATTGCAACGCCACCAATTATAAAAAATAAAATTAAGCCTATCACAATACCTTTAGAACTTTTCTTAGTTTCTGTATATCTCATCGTTTCCATAATAACATACACCTCATACATATTTTACTATATTAGTTCATATTTTTCAATATTTTTGCAACGCTTGTTTATCTTTTTATTGACTTTATATTTATATTTATAGAATACAAATTCAATCCTGTCATATAATCAACTGAAAAAATAACAGCATTTTTAATATTATTACTCAATTCTGGTAAATGAATGCCAAATTTTACCTCTATATCAATATCTAATTTCATTCCATTACTATAGTTTTGAGTAGTAACTTTAAAGACCCTAGTAACCCCTTCAATTCTACAAACAGTATATGAAATTATACGATTTATAACAGTATCGGAAATATAAAAATTACCAAGATAACTATAAGTTGGTCTAATAATAGTTTTTTCAGTTGACTCTGTACTTATTTTTCCCTGACTATTATTAAATATATTAAATACTTTTAGAGAATCTAAAAAATATCCAGAAAATTGCTTCTTTATTTCAAAAGTTGGTACTGGTACTATATGTTTACCTTCCTCTATTCTTGAACGCCTGGCTTCTTCTATTTGCTTTGGTGAAGCTATATCAGTTATATATATAGTTTGATATATTTCTGGTAATTTTAAATTTGAAGCTATTTTTTCTACCATTGCATCTGAAGTACCTAATATCAAAATCTTATCTGGATTTTCTTTTTTTATTGCCTTTATCATTTCATTTTTTCTATCATCAAATAAAAAGATTGCAGCTTTAACAGAAGCAATTGAATTTGCTTCTGTTTTAGCAGATTTCCCTGCAATTACTCTATTGTTTTTTATAAGTATTGCATCATCAATAATATACTCAATATCATATTTTTTTGCAACTTTTTGTGCATTATAACTTTTTCCAGTCCCTGTTTTACCTACAAAGGCATATATTTGCATAATATAAAACACCTAAACTTTCATAAGATCTTTTGCTGTTAAATTAAATTTACCATCTTCTTTATTCATTTCAATAACTTTTACTAGTATTTCATCTCCTACTTTTAAAGCATCTTCAACTTTATTTATTCTTTGATTAGAAATTTTAGATATATGTAACAAACCTTCTTTTCCTGGTAGTATTTCAACTAAAGCTCCAAATTGAAGTATTCGTGTTACTTTACCCATATATGTTTTACCAAGTTCTACATCTTCAGTCAAAGAAGTTATAATATTTATTGCTTTATCTATCATTTCTTGTTCAGTACTTGATATAAATACTTTACCATCATCTTCTATATCTATTTTTACTTTAGTTTCTTCAATTATTTTATTTATTGTTTTTCCACCTGCACCTATTACATCCCCAATTTTTGTAGGATCTATTTTTATTATTTCAATTTTTGGTGCATATTTAGATATATTCTCACGAGGTTTATCAATTGCTTTTAACATTACCTCATTTAAAATATATTCTCTGGCTTTTTTAGTTCTTGCAAAAGCTTCTTCTATTATTTCATATGTAAGACCATCTATTTTTATATCTACTTGTATAGCAGTTATTCCATTTTTTGTGCCACCAACTTTAAAATCCATATCTCCAAAGAAATCTTCAATTCCTTGAATATCAGTTACCATAGTATAATCAGAAGTATCTCCATTATTTGTAAATAATCCTGTAGAGATTCCTGCAACTGGTTCTTTAATAGGG
Source organism: uncultured Clostridia bacterium (assembly GCA_947626975.1). GTDB lineage: Bacteria > Bacillota > Clostridia > TANB77 > CAG-465 > CAG-465. Next base: position 50,078 of record CANQUF010000003.1, on the reverse strand, counting down.
ACACCTGCATCCATTAGGGCAAGTGTAGATCCACAAATACTTCCTTGTGATGTTGAACCATTAGAGCTTAATACTTCTGATACCACTCTAATTGTATATGGAAATTCCTCTTTAGAAGGTATTACTGGCTCTAAAGCACGCTCTGCTAAAGCACCATGTCCAATTTCACGACGGCCAGGTCCACGTGCTGGCTTTGCCTCACCTACGCTATATCCTGGCATATTATAATGATGCATATATCTTTTTGTTACTTCTTCATCTATACCATCGAACGTTTGTTCATCAGATATACTTCCAAGAGTAACTAAAGATAATACTTGAGTTAATCCTCTAGTAAATAATGCACTTCCATGTACTCTATTAAAAAGTCCTACTTCTGCACTAAGTTCTCTTATTTCATCATCTTTTCTTCCATCTACTCTTTTACTTTCATCTATTACAAGAGACCTTACAGCTTTTTTCTCTGCTTTATATAAAGCTTCATTAATTAAAGACTTATTAATATCATATTCTTCTTGACCATATTTTTCAATGTACTTTTCAATAACATATGTATTTACTTTACTTACATTTTCATCTCTATTAGTTTTACTTTTAGTTTGTACAGCTTCTTTCATTTTTTCTGTTGCAAGCATGTCAATAAAATTTACAATTTCATCAGGAACAGTAAAAGACTTGTACTCAGCTTTTGGCTTACCTACTTCTTCTCTTATTTGTTTAATAAATTCACAAACCTTTTTTATCTCTTTATGAGCACATTTTATAGCTTCTAGCATTTTATCGTCTGGTACTTGGTCTGCACCTGCTTCTATCATACATATTTTTTCATCAGTTGCTGCAACAGTTAAATCTAATTTTGAAATTTCTCTTTGCTCTAAATTAGGATTTAACACAAATTCGTCATTTATCATTCCAACTTTTACTGCAGCTACTAATTTATCAAAAGGAATATCTGATATATTAAGTGCAATTGAAGCACCTATCATTGCTGGAATCTCAGGTAATATATCAGGATCAACTGCTAATACTAATGCATTAATTGATGTATCATTTCTATAATCTTTAGGGAATAATGGGCGTAGTGGCCTATCAATTACTCTTGATACAAGAATAGCCTTAGTTGAAGGTTTTCCTTCTCTTTTTATGTATCCACCTGGTATTTTACCTACAGAATACAATCTTTCTTCATAATCTACAGATAATGGTAAGAAATCAATACCATCTTTTGGTTCTTTAGACATAGTAGCATTTACTAAAACAGATGTATCACCATATCTTACTAGACAAGAACCATTAGCAAGTGGTGCCATCTTTCCAGTCTCAACAATCAAACTTTTTCCTGCAAAAGTTGTTTCAAATTTTTTAAACATATTTTTCCTCCTAAATATTTTAAGATGCTGTAATAATAATTTCTATACATATATAGTATGTACACAAATTATTACTACAACTTGCATCTTAATAATATGAAAATATTATACTACACTTTAAAAGATTGTTCAAGTAAAAAAGTTAATTTATGATATTAAATATTACGGTTTTTAAATTACAGAATAAAGTATTAAATTTACTAAAAGTAAATATTTATTATTTTAAAAGTAAAACTACTATAAAATGATAACTTGATGATAAGAAACATCACATATATTTTTTTAATATTTTCTTATATAATGTTTTTTAGTAATTTTTATTATACAAAAAAAAGGACGTATATATTAAACTACGTCCTCTATTTGTTTTAAACAATCAATTATAATTGACTTTTTTAAAAAGTTAAGCTTTAATATAAAGCGCATAAGTTTACTTTTGCCTACATATATAAAAGGAACATTTTTAGAGTTTCTATAATCATCAAATAAATTGTCCCCAACTATATATCTGACATCATTATTTCTCCGCTCTTTATTAAATAAAATTCTTTTTTTATATGAATATTCCACTTTTACTCCATCAATTACAATATCTTTTGCAAAGTAATTATTCGATATTATGATAACGTTATATCTTTTTTTTATATTTCTTAATGTACTAATTATATCATCTTCTAAAGTACTTGAAAGTTTTATATAGTTTTCTTTATAACTTAAAAGTACATTAATATATTTTTTAGTTGTCTTAAAACTAAATAGTGAATAAAGATAAAGCCTTATCTTTAATCCAAACATAGAGTTTCCAATAATTCCTAACCCATTGATAAGCCATAAAAACTTATCTAAAAAAAGTATTAAATTATGTCCATAAAAGATATCTTTAATTATCATATTATCAATTTTTCTAAAATGTGTGAGTGTTCCGTCAAAATCAAATATTATCGTCTTCCGGTTAGTCATTTGCCTTTCCTCCTTACATTTTTATTACATAATTATATCATACTTTTTATTAAATTTCAAATATTCAAATATAAATTGGTCTAAATTTCCATCCATTACTGCCTGTACATTTCCTACTTCATAGTTTGTTCTATGATCTTTTACTAACGTATATGGGCAAAAAACATAAGATCTAATTTGACTTCCCCATGCGTTATCTAAGCTTTTTCCTTTAATTTCTTTCATTTTTTTATCATGCTCTTCTCTTTGCTTATTGTACAATTTGGCTTTTAACATTTTCATTGCATTTTCTCTATTTTGAAGTTGTGATCTTTCAGTCTGACAAGTAACAACAATGCCACTAGGAATATGTTTAAGTCTTACAGCAGAAGATGTTTTATTAACATGCTGTCCTCCTGCACCACTTGCTCTATATACATCCATTTGTATATCATCAGGATTTATATCAATCTGTATATCATCAGATATTTCAGGAATTACTTCTACTGCAGCAAACGAAGTATGTCTTCTACTATTTGCATCAAATGGTGATATTCTAACAAGCCTATGTACTCCACTTTCGCCTTTTAAATATCCATATGCATTTATTCCTTTAACCAAAATAGAAACACTTTTAATGCCAGCTTCATCTCCATCTTGTATATCTAATACTTCTATTTCAAAACTAGATTTACTTATCCATCTTGTATACATCCTGTATAACATTAAGGCCCAATCATGAGATTCAGTTCCTCCAGCACCTGGATGAATTGTAAGTATTGCATTATTCTTATCATATTCCCCAGATAGAAGTGTATCAATTTCTAATTTTTCTACTTTTTCATTTAAAATACTTATTAGTTTTTGTGCTTCTTTATAACTTTCTATATCATTTAATTCTTCTGCAAGTTCTATATATCCCATACATTCAGAAATATCTGTATTGATTTTTTCTATCTTATCAATTTCAGATTTTATATACTTAACTTTGAAAAGCACTTTTGAAGATTTATTGTTATCTTCCCAAAACCCTTCTTCTAAAGTTTCATGCTCCAATTTTTCAAGCTCTTTCATTTTTTCATCAAGATGTAATGCACTTTTAGTTCTTTCAAAAACCTCTTTTATATCATTTAAACCTGATTTTAAAATATCAAATTCCATTTATTCCTCTCTCCCATATTTTGTCATGATTTGCTTGTTCATATGGCATAAATTTAAATTCCAAATATTCATCCTTAGTAGGATGAAAAAATGATAAATAATATGACCATAATGCTAAATTTTCTCCAACTTTATTTATTTTTTGTCCATATTTTATATCCCCATATAGAGGATGTGAAATATTTGCAAACTGTACTCTAATTTGATGATGACGTCCTGTTTTTAAAGAAATATCAACAAGCGAATAATTTTTATTATTGAAAGTAAAATTTGATTTTACTTTATAGTCAAGAATAGCTAATTTGGAATTGCTTTTAGATTTTGTAACTACTTTACTAATATTTTTCCTTTCATCTTTATATAAGTAATTTTCAAGTGTTACTACTTTTTCATTAATTGGCAATTTTCCATTTACAATAGCCAAATATTTCTTTTTTACATCGTGATTTCTTATATACTCAGACAAACGTGAAGCAGCCTTTGATGTTTTAGCAAATACCATAACGCCACCTACCATTCTATCTAGTCTATGTACAAGTCCTAAATATACATTGCCTGGTTTATTATACTTTTCTTTTAGATACTTCTTTATAATTGTTAGTAAATCTATATCACCTGTTTTATCTTGTTGTACTGGTATTTTGGGTTGTTTTACTACTACAATTATATGATTATCCTCATACAATACATTTAAATTCATAATTACTCCTAAAATTTAAAAACTCCACACATAAATGTGGAGTAATTACTAATTTTCTTCCTTTTTTTCTTCTTTTACTTTTATCTCAACTGCTTGTTTCTTGTTATAGTATCCACAAGAAGGGCAAGCTTTATGTGATAAAACTGGTTCACCACAATTTGAGCAAACAGATAAATTCTTATTATCTAATTTCCAAGTAGAACGTCTTAAATGTGTTCTTTCTTTTGACCATCTACGTTTTGGTTGTGCCATTGTATATTCCCTCCTTAAATAAGCTATTATGTCATCAAAAACATATTGCTATGTACAATTTATTTTTACTTATATATTATATACTACATTAAATTTATTGTCAATAAATAGGCTTAAAATTTCTCAAGTTTTTAAATTAAGAATTTATTAAATATAAAAAAAATAGCAAAATTTAAGGTTTTACTTCTAAAATATATAAAAATGTAGTATAATATATAATATGATATATATATACTTTTAATATAATTATTCGGAGGGTGTAAAAATGAAATTTGAAAATGCAAAAAACTTATTTAGTAGGAAAACATTATCTGGTGATAACTTGATAGACCGGATACTACTTAAGCAAAACAATGAACCTAGCTATGAATTATTAGGATATAAGCCTATAACCATAAAAGACTTATATTTAACTGATTATTCAAAACTATCTAGTATGTGTTCTTCAAGCAATTCATTTAATATTGCAATACAAGCAATTTTAAAATGGTCAGACATAATTATAGAACATATTAAGCAAAATGATTCCAATTTAATATTAAATTCGCTTAATGAATTAGAAAGCTTTATACGAATGCTATACAATCTAGATATTACTAATCTGAGAAAATTTGATTTCATATACTATAGGAAGTTAATTGCTTATTGTAGTTTGCTTAATTCTTCTAAGAAACTGAAAAGGATTAAAAATTTTCAAGATATGTCAATACGTTGGTCTAATAAAAAATTTACCGAATATGGCTATTATATGGAAATAAATAATCAACTTAGAAATTTTTCGCAGTACTACTACAACATTGTATCTGATGGGAAAGAAAATATTTTACTAAATGTACTGTGCTTTGATACAGCACCTTAAAACTATAGTCCATAATTGTAAATTAACAATTATGGACTACATATTTTTATAGTTACTATTCAGACTACCTTGATCAGAAAATGCAAAATTAATTAAAATTTAATGTGTATTATACATAATATTGAATTTGTAATACAATTTTAAAATATTATATTTAATTTAGAAATATAGTAATATTAAGGTTAATAATCATTTTTTATAAATTTTATAATCTTCTAGTCTGAATAGTAACTTTTTATACCAAGTATCTTAATTTTTTTATTAATTCGATTGTTATTAAAGTATATTTATGTTATATTAATATTATATAGTATTTTTAATAAAGAGGTTATTTTATGAAACAATATATAATATTTTTTTCATTAATTATTATAATAAATATAATTTCATTTTTTATTATGGGATATGATAAAAAACTAGCAAAAGATCATAAAAATAGAATAAGTGAAAAATCGCTTTTTCTATTTGCCCTATTTTTTGGTGGTATTGGTATATATGCAGGTATGTATAAATTTAGGCATAAAACGAAACATATTCAATTTATAGTCATTGTACCAATAACAATAATCTTAAATATAATTTTTATATATTATATAGTATTACATATCTTACCAAAAATCAATTTATAATTTACTACATTTCATTAGGAGTATCTATTCCAAGAATAGCTAGTCCTTTTTTTATAACTATTGATGTAGCATATACAAGTAAACATCTTACATTTTTTAAATTTATATCATTAGTTATTACTTGAGAGTTATTATAAAATCTTGAAAAAAGTGAAGCGACATCTATTAAATATCTTGCTAAAATTGATGGCTCATATTCATTAGCAGCTCTTTTAATAACATCAGAAAAACTATCTAACTTTTTTATAAGTTCTACTTCATCTTCAGTATTTAACATACTAAAATCAATACTATTAATATCAATATTTTTTTCATTAAATCCTGCTTTTTTAAGTATTGATATAGTTCTTACATATGTATACTGTATATATGGACCTGTTTCTCCATCAAACCTTAAAATTTCATCTAAGTCAAATACAACATCTTTTATTTTACTTGTTTTTAAATCATTAAATACAAGTGCTCCAATTCCTATTTGCTTTGCAATATTTTCTCTGTCATGAATCTTATTATTTTTTTCTACTAATATATTATCTGCTTTTTTTATTGCATCATTTAATAAGTCTTGTAAATATATAACTGTTCCCTCACGTGTAGACATTTTACCAGTTTTAAGTCTTACCATGCCATAAGGTACATGTACTAAACCTTTTGCATATTTTTCATCTACAATATATTTTGCAACTTCAAAAACTTGTTTAAAATGATTAATTTGTTCATATGAAGTAACATATATTGATTTTACATAATCATACTGTCTTGTTCTATCTAAAATAGCTGCTAAATCACGAGTAGCGTATATAGTTGAGCCAATTGATGTTACTATAATACAAGGAGGTTCATTTTCACCAAGCATAACAACTTTTGCTCCTCTACTTTCTACTAATACACCTTTTTTATCTAATATATCAATAACTTCTTGCATTTTATCGTTATAATATGCCTCTCCATTATATGAATCAAATTTACAATTTAATAAATCATATAGCTTATAATATTCCTTTAGTGAAACATCTCTAAAATACTTCCAAAGTTTTAAATATTCTTCATTTCCGTCTTCTAGTTTTTTGAAATTTTCTCTTGCCATATTCATAACTTCTTCATCTTCTTTTGCAAGCTTATTTGCTCTTACATACATATCAGCTAGAGAATGTAGAGGATCATTTGATATATCATATTCATCTTTAAATCTTTTATATCCCTCAATTACAAGTCCAAATTGTCTACCCCAGTCTCCAAGATAATTTATACTTATAGTATTATAACCGAGTTCCTTATATAAATTAGAAATCGCTCTACCAATTATAGTTGTTCTAAAATGTCCTAGATGAAAAGGTTTGGCAATATTTGGCGAAGAATAATCTACACATACATTTTGACCTTTACCAATATTTTGAAATCCATATTTTTCTTTCATATTAAATATATTAGTAAGTACTTTTTTTGATATATCGGTATCATTTACATAAAAGTTTAAATATCCATTTACAACTTGTATTTCTTTTATATTGTTATCAAGTTTAATATTTTCCTTTATATCATTTGCTATATCGACTGGTGATTTTTTTAGTAGCTTAGATAAATTAAAACATGGGTATGCAAAATCTCCATTTTTTTTATCCTTTGGTACTTCTATTTTAGATAATATATCTTCTAGAGCAATTTCATCATTTATAGCAGATTTTATCATATCTGCAATTTTAAGTTTTACCTCTTCCATATTATATTTCACACTCCTTTTGCATAATTTTTAATTATTTCATATATAGCATCTCTATTATCATCATTTGCTACAATATTTTTAACAATACTTCCACATTTATTACATTTATATATTATTACTTCACCTTTTTTAGAATTTAACTCTATATTTATTGGTACAAGCATTCCTCTACAATCATTTTTTCTATCTCCAGGCGTTATATCTACGTGAACAGAATACAAACAGTAATTACAATGATCACGTGAAGTATATTTTAGTTTTTCTACTTTGTTACCACAATTTATGCAAATAAATTCATTATCATTTTTAATAAACATACTATTTACCTCAAACTACATATATTGTACTATAACTTTTCAATTATTTCAAGTAAATGAAGAAAATAACAGACACTATATATGTATATAATATCTGTTATATTAAATCTTTATTATCTATTAAAGCAACCACTACCAATAAATTCTCTAATTATTGAATCAATAGGAATAGATGTTGTCTCCATTGGTAAAAAATTATTTAAAAATGAATATAGTCTTCTTGCTTGAGCGTAGTATTTACTTGTTCTTTCAACCTGTAAAAGTAAAGGTTCTGCAAATGTTTTTATAACATTTGTCTCATATGCAAGACTTGAATTGAAAATATAGTCAACTGAATTTACAAAAGGAAAAATATACTCTTCTTCTCCTTTTTTTACATTATTCCAAAGTTCAAATGTTTTTTCTACACCATTGCCACGTGTAGTATAATCTCTTACCATTCTACGAAGAAGTCTAGTATCTGATGAAGAAACTTTTGTATATCCATCTATATTTAATGTAGTTATTGGTGCAATATATATTTTGTATTTATTACTATCAGGAGTAAACTCTGTTACAATTGGATTTAATGCATGTATACCTTCAATTATTAAAACATCATTATGCTTTAGGCTTAAATAATTACCTTTATATTTTTTTACTCCTTCATAAAAATCGAATTGAGGTATATCTATAGTTTTTCCGTCAATTAAGTCTTTCATTTGACGATTAAACAAATCAATATCCATGGCATCAACTGTTTCAAAGTTATATTTTCCATTTTCATCAATCGGTGTATCTTTTCTTTCTTTGAAATAATTATCCATTGATATAGTTATAGGATTATATCCTGAAATTTTTAATTGAATACCTAATTTTTGTGCAAATGTAGTTTTTCCAGATGAAGATGGACCTGCAATTAGTATCATTTTAATATCTTTTTTACTTTCTATATCTTGTACAAGTTCAATCATTTTTCTTTGTTGAATTGCCTCACAAGTTTGAATTACTTCACTAATTTTATTTTTTAGTATCATCTCATTTAAGCTACTTGCCGTTGCATATCCTAGATTTTCATATAACTCATTAAATGAAACATAAGCATTGTATAATGATTTTTCTTTTGTATTAATTTCTAAATTATCATTTTTAGCTGTAAGTATAGCACCATTTTCATATTTTACCAAATTAAAATCATTTATATATCCTGTGCTTGGAGCAAGTGTACCATAAAAATAATTATACATTCCATCACAAAAATAGATAGTCGCATATGATTTTAGTTTATTATCTATATTTTTTAATTTATCTGTATTATTAGAAGCTGTATATAGCACTGTTGCCTCTTCTAAAGTTACAGCTCTTTTTACTATTGGTATATCTTTATTTATAATTTCTTTCATTTTATTTTTTATATTATTAATTTTTTCTTCTGTTAGTTCCATATTCTTGATAATAAAATATTGATCTTTATTTATAGTTGTAATAAATTCTGCATCTGCGTTAGAATATAATGAAGTAAGTGCCATATATAATATCATTTTTAAAGTTCTTGTGTATACTCTATAACCATCTTCTGAATCAAGTTTTACAAATTCAACATTTGAATCTGTCACTAATTCATAATCATAGGATTTTATTTCATTATTGATATTAAATGCTAAAATATTTGAAACATCTTGTTGTACTAATTTAACAGCATCAATAATTTTTGTTTTATATGGAACTTCTATACTTCTATTATCTTCAAATTTTATTATTATATTATTTTTCATAATATCATTCCCCTCTTTAATATAAAAAGCTCTAAGCTTTTAAGAATTTTTAGACTTCTTTTTTACATTCTCTAAAAATACCTTTATAAATTGTTCATTGGTTGATGTCTTCTTAATTATATTTAATATCTTTTCAATTATTTCTTGGTTAGATAAACTAAGAGAATTATTATCTACTATCTTACGAATTGTAGCACTACATTCAAGTTCTTCTTTATTAAGCAACAAATCTTCTCTCCTAGTACCTGATTTATATATATCAATAGCTGGAAATATACGCTTTTCAGCTAATTTTCTATCTAAGTGTACTTCCATATTTCCTGTGCCTTTAAATTCTTCAAATATAATATCGTCCATTCGACTACCTGTATCTGTAAGAATTGTAGCAAGTATAGTTAAACTTCCCCCATTTTCTATATTACGTGCTGCACCAAAAAATTTTTTGGGAAAATGCAAACATGCAGGATCAAGTCCACCAGATAAAGTTCTTCCACTTGGTTCTATTTCTAAATTATTTGCACGTGTAAGCCTTGTAAGACTATCTACTAAAATTACTACATCTTTGTTTTGTTCAACTAATCTTTTCGCTCTTTCTAATACCATTTTTGATACTTTTATGTGATGTTCCGGTGATTCATCAAAAGTGGAATGAATTACTTCAGCATTTATTGAGCGCTCAATATCTGTTACTTCTTCTGGTCTCTCATCGATTAATAATACCATAAGCTCAACTTCTGGATTATTTTTTAATATACTATTTGCTATCTGCTTTAATATAGTAGTTTTACCAACTTTTGGTTGTGCTACAATAAGTCCACGTTGTCCTTTTCCTATTGGAGATACTAAATCTATTAGTCTTGTAGAAAATTCTTTAGAATTTGTTTCAAGTTTTAATCTTTCATTTGGATATATCGGTACTAATGATTCAAAAGGTTTTCTCTTTAAAGCAATTTCTAACCTATCAGAATTTATTTCCTCAATATATATTAATGATGGAAACTTATTTTGAGGATCCGTAGTAAATCTTGCTATTCCTTTTAATAAATCACCTGTTGAAAGTTTAAATCTTCTAATTTGTACTTGTGATACATATATGTCTTTATTACCTGGTAAATAATTATCACTTCTTAAAAATCCATATCCATCTGCCATTACCTCTAAAATTCCTTCTGCAATATAATCTGTCTCTGGATTTTCTATTTGCATGTTCATCTTTTCATCTAATTTATTATTGCTTTCTAAGTTTTTTCTTATTTCTTCAATAAGATATTCCTTTTTTAATCTTTCATATCCGTCTAAATTTAGTTCCTCAGCAATATTTCTAAGTTCAGTAAGCGTACTTTTTTTTAAGCCTTCTAAATTATACATACATTCCTCCCTTTAAATTACTTTAGCAAATAAATCATAATCATTACAATCTATAATCTTTACTTGTGTGTAATCTCCTACTATAATTTTACTTGCACTTTCTTCATTAATTTCTATATATATTTTTCCATCTACATCTGGTGCTTCATACATAGATCTAGCAACAAAGTACTTTTCATCTGGCGTAATATCATATACAATTGCTTCATATTCCTTTCCTATTCTTGATCTATTCTTACTAAGAGATATATGCTTTTGAATTTCAAATATATCTTTTAATCTATAATTTTTTATTTCTTCTGAAATTTGATTTTTAAATTTAAAAGAAGAAGTACCCTCTTCTTGTGAATATGCAAAAGCACCTAATCTATCAAATTGTAAATCTATAATTCCTTGTCTTAATATTTCATAATCTTCTTCAGTCTCACCAGGAAAACCAACCATAACTGTTGTTCTAAGTACTACATCAGGTATTTTAGCTCTAATTTTTTTAACCGTATCATATATTAACTCATTTGTATCATATCTATTCATATTTTTAAGAATATTATTAGATAAATGTTGAATTGGTATATCAAAATATTTACATATTTTACTATTATTAGCTATTTCATCTATAAGTTCATCACTTGTTTCAAAAATATACATATATAATATTCTAATCCACTTTACACCATCGATTTTAGATATTTTTCTTAATAATTCTGGTAACATTAATTTACCATATATATCTAATCCATATTTAGAAGTATCTTGAGAGATAATACAAAATTCACTTATTCCTTTAGATGCAAGTAATTCTACTTCTGATAAAATATCTTCAATTTTTCTACTTTTAAAATTTCCTCTAATTGAAGGTATAGCACAATAACTGCACCTATTATCACAACCATCAGAAATTCTAATATATGCAAGAGGAAAAGTTGTTGAAATCTCTCTGTCTTCAAAATTTAACGTGTGATGTAAACAATTGTGATTAAAAAAATTAGATAAAATATTATCAATATTAGAATATTCGTCAACTCCAATACATAGATCTACTTCTGGCATATTTTCTAATATATCTTTTTTATATCTTTTTGCAAGACAACCTGTAACAATTAAATATTTACATACGCCATATTCTTTATAATCAGCCATTTCCAGTATTGTATCAATTGCCTCTTTTTTTGCAGATTCTATAAATCCGCATGTATTTATTACAATTATATTAGCTTTATTGGGATCTGTTACTATGTTCATATTATATTTTTTAAAAAATCCAAGTAGCATTTCACTATCTACTTGATTTTTACTACAACCAAGTGTTACTAATAATAAATTCATTGTCATACTCCTTTCAGCATTTACAATTATAACATATTTAATGATAAAAAAAAAGTAAATACATTAAAATATTAAAAATCATTAGATTTATTTTATACATTTTACATTTTATGTAATCTTTATATTGACAAATAGCAAATAATTTGATATAATAATTAAAATTTAAATTTATTCAAAGGCTAATGTCTTTGAAAATAAACTTTGGAGGTTTTTTATTATGAAAGAAAATACTGTAAAAAATGTTAACCAATTGAGTGAGATAATCACTGGCTTTTATTTGGAAAGTGTCATGCGCCTATTTCGGAATGGTAATGTACAAATAGATACAAAAGACAAAACTGAAATATACTCGTTTAAATTCGAGTATAAAGCCAATGATAAGCTAAATGGTATAAGTGTAATTCTTTTACCAATGGCAAAAAGAATAATGTTTTGGCCAGCTAATACGATTTATGATAAAATAACACAACTTGGAAAAAATCATTCAAACTTTAAATTTTCAAGTAACGAAATATTAATTTTGAAACAAAGGCTAAAAGATAGTATAAAGGCTATAAATGTTGAGGAATATTTAAATACCTTATTGGAGCTGTTTTTAGTTCAAAATTTATCTTCATAAACCTGCACTTATAAAAATCAAGCCATAAAATTAAACTGGAGGAATTAAAAATGATAGAAGAAATATATATTTCAAAGAATTTGGAAATACTGGGATGTTATTCCAAAAAAGATGGCTTGGCTTACCTTGACGGTAACACAAAAATTGCTTTCATTGTAAATGTAAGCTCTAGTGAAGATCACTCTACTAGTGTTAAAAGCTTGGAAATATACGGTGTTAACGGTACACCACTGCTTATTGGTAGAATTAAGACGTTAACGGAAAGAATTTCTAGTAGTTACTTAAGAAATCTCATTCAAGAGATAAAGAAGTAAACCAGAAAATCACGTGCTCTAAAATTAATTTTTAGAGCACGTGATTTTTTATATATCAACATATTGTATTCTTTCTATTTTAGAACACTTTTTAAGATTTAGATAAAATTGGTTGTATTTGTTTTCCTTGTAGAGCTTCTACAATTGTATCTATAATATATGTATAATTTAATACAAGAGATTTAGGTTTTGAAACGTAATCATCTTGACCAAATGGTACAAAATATATATTTTTTGTATTAAGTAGTTTAGCAATATTTTGCGCACTAGCACCTAATCCATCATTTGTAGAAACACCAATAACTACTGGCAAATTATTACGTAAAATAGATTTTACACCCATCAAAACTGGTGTGTCAGTTATTCCATTTGCTAGCTTTCCTAAACTATTTCCAGTACAAGGGCATATAACCATAATATCTATCAACTTCTTAGGTCCAATAGGTTCTGCCTTTTGAATTGTATCTATAATCTTATTTTCACTAAATTCTTCAACCATATTTGTAAAGTCTTTAGCTTTATAAAATCTAGTATCAAGGCTAGTACTATTTTTTGAAAGAATTGGAATAACTGTAGCTCCTTCATCTTTTAATGAAGTAATTACATCTTTTACTCTATTAAAATTACAAAATGAGCCAGTTATACCAAGCCCTATTCTTAAACCGTCTAATTTCATAAAAAAACACCCCCGACTACTACATTTTATGATTATAATATATTTTTGTGAAAAAAATCAGTCAAGTTATTTGACTGATTAAAATTTTATATTTTTCTAAATAATCCTACTACTTTTCCAACTATTTCTACATTTTTTGATATAATTGGTGACATGGTATCATTTTCTGGTTGTAATCTTATATGATCTTTTTCTTTATAAAAAGTTTTTACTGTAGCTTCTCCATCAATCATTGCTACAACTATTTGCCCATTTTTTGCTACATTTTGTTTTGATACAATTATATAATCTCCATCATTTATACCAGCATTTATCATACTTTCGCCTTGAACTTTTAGTATGAAATTATCTGATTGTAAATCATTTGTCTTAAAAAAGCTTTCACCAATTGAAAAATAATCTTCAATGTTTTGTGTAGCAAGAATAGGTTCACCGGCTGCTACTTTTCCAACTATAGGTAAAGTTATTGTTGGTTCCTCTCCAATAACTCTAATTGCTCTAGTCTTCAAATCACTTTTATCAATATATCCTTTCTCAGCAATTCTTGCAATATATTGATGGGCTGAAGAAGTAGATTTAAAACCAAGTGCAGCACAAATCTCTCTTACTGATGGTGGAAAACCTTTTTGTCTTATTTGTTGTTTTATATAATCGTAAACTCTCTTTTCTTGAACATTAAGTGATGTATCATTCATATATACTCCTCCTCATTTAATATTAAAAAAAGTATAACATACAAATTTATGTTTGTCAAACAAAAGTTTAATTTTATTATATTATTTCATTATTGTTACAATTAAATATTTATTTTGCTAAAAAAAGTAGACCTACTTAATAGTAGATCTACTTTTAAAGTTATTTATTCCTCATTAATATTATTATTATCAGTTGATGAATTTGTTGATCTGCATCTTTTTCTGCATCAGCCTTTTTCTTTATTTCAGCTGTCAATGCCTGTTCACGTACATCTGCTTCCTTTTGCTTAAGAATAATATTTTTATCTTCAGCTCCCTTTATAGTTATTACTGCCAAAAATACAAAAATTACAGTTATAATAAAAGTAATGATTAACCCTACATTCTCACTAATAAATTCTACCATAGAATTTACCTCCTCATAAATATTTTTTTATAATAAATGCATTAGCATTATTACCTAATTATTAAAAAATTTTTTAATAATTTATTTTTAATATGGTATATATTATATATGAGTTTATTATTTATGTCAAGCATAAAACTTATTTAAATTAAATTAAATTTAATTATTTTGTTACTATTCAGACTACCTTGATCAGAAAATGCAAAATTAATTAAAATTTAATGTGTATTATACATAATATTGAATTTGCAATACAATTTTAAAATATTATATTTAATTTAGAAATATGTTAATAATCATTTTTTATAAATTTTATAATCTTCTAGTCTGAATAGTAACATTATTTTATTAATAAAAAGAATTAAAACGTCTAAATATAATAAAAAATTTAGACGTTTTATTTATTAAAAATTTTAGTATAATGTATTCTTTATTCTTCACAATCTTCAAATTGTGAATTATATAATCCTGCATAGAAACCTTGTTTTTGTAATAATTCATCATGTGTTCCCTGTTCTACTATATCTCCATGATCCATTACTAAAATTAAATCAGCATTTTTTATTGTAGAAAGTCTATGAGCTATAATAAAACTAGTTCTTCCTTTCATTAAATTATCCATAGCAGATTGAATTAATTGCTCTGTTCTAGTATCAATAGAACTAGTTGCTTCATCAAGTATAAGTATTTTAGGATCTGTAAGTATAACACGTGCTATTGTTAAAAGCTGTTTTTGACCAGCTGATATATTACTTGATTCTTCATTTAATAGAGCATTATATCCATTAGGTAATGTTTTTATAAAATGATGTACATGTGCTGCTTTAGCAGCTTCAATAACTTCATTATCTGTAGCATCTTCTTTTCCGTATTTTATGTTATCTTTTACAGTCCCATTAAATAACCATGTATCTTGAAGAACCATACCAAACATTTTTCTAAGTTCTCCTCTATCAAATTCTTGTATATTATGTTTGTCAATAAGTATTTTACCACTATTTACATCATAAAATCTCATTAAAAGCTTTACCATAGTAGTTTTGCCAGCACCAGTTGGTCCAACAATAGCTATTTTTTGTCCCTCTTTAACTTTAGCATTAAAATCATTTATAATAATTTTATCAGGATTATAACCAAAACTTACATGTTCAAATTCTACATTTCCCTTCAAGTTTTTAATATTTAATTTGTTATCTATTACTTTTGGTTCTTCTTCCTCTTCTAAGAATTCAAATACTCTTTCTGCTGCTGCAATCATAGATTGTAACATACTAGATACTTGTGCTATTTGATTTATTGGTTGTGTAAATTGTTTGTTATATTGTATAAAGCTTTGAATATTTCCAACTGTTATTTTTCCTTTTATTGCAAGATATCCACCAAGAATAGCTACTGATACATACCCTATATTAGAAATGAAATTCATAACTGGAAACATAAGTCCAGATAAAAATTGAGATTTCCAAGCACTACGATATAATTCATCATTTGCTTTTTTAAAATTTTTTATTGCACTATCTTCAAAATTAAATGCTTTTACAATTATATGTCCACCATATATTTCTTCTACTTGCCCGTTTACATGCCCTAAATATTCTTGTTGTCTTTTAAAGTACTTTTGAGACTTTTTTACAATTGTACTAATAAGTAGAGCAGATACTGGTAAAACAATAAATGATACTATTGTCATTACAAAACTAATAGAGAACATCATAATAAGTATTCCAATTACTGTACATACTGAAGTTATTATTTGTGTAATACTCTGATTTAAGTTTTGAGATAAAGTATCTATATCATTAGTAATAATAGATAAAACTTCACCATTTGTTTTTCTATCAAAGTAATTCATAGGAAGCCTGTTTATTTTTTCTACTAAATCATTACGTAATTTATATGTTAGCTTTTGGGATACAGATGTCATTACAAAACCTTGTATAAAAGAGAATATTGAACTTATAACATAAAGTGCTAATAATGTTATGATTATTTTACCTATTTTGCTAAAATTAATCCCATCGCCACCAGAAATTTTAGATATTAATCCATTAAAAATTTCTGTAGTAGCATTTCCAAGTATTTTTGGTCCCACAATTGTAAATATTGTACTTGCAATAGCAAATATAATAACTACAATAATTTGGAATCTATATTTTACCAAGTAATTATTTAATAGCTTTTTAGTAGTTCCTTTAAAATCTTTTGCTTTTTCTACAGCACCTCTTCCTGGTCCCATTCTTCCCATTGGAGGTCTTTTATTATTATTTGCCATTTTCTAATTCCTCCTTTGAAAGTTGCGATAAAGCTATTTGCTTATATATATCACATGTTCTAAGTAATTCTTCATGTTTTCCTATTCCAACAATTTTTCCTTCATCTAAAACTATTATTTGATCTGCATCCATTATAGTACTTATTCTTTGTGCAACAATTATAACCGTTTTATTTTTAGTCTTTTTCTTTAAAGCATCTCTTAATTTTCTATCAGTCTTTAAGTCAAGAGCAGAAAAACTATCATCAAAAACAAAAATTTCAGGATTTGTAGCTATTGCTCTAGCTATTGATAATCGTTGTCTTTGCCCACCAGAAACATTTGTTCCTCCTTGAGATATTTCTTCATTATATTTGTTAGGTTTACTTTCGATAAACTCTTTAGCTTGTGCTATTTCTGCAGCTTCAATCATATCTTCATCAGACATATCTGGATTTGCAAACTTAATATTTGACTCTATAGTACCACTAATTAAAATACCTTTTTGTGGTACAAATCCAATTCTTTTCCTTAATTCTTTTTGAGAAACTTTCTTTATATTTACTCCATCAATTAATAATTCACCACCAGTAACATCATAAAAACGTGGTATTAAATTAACAATCGTAGACTTTCCGCTACCTGTACTACCAATCAAAGCTGTTGTTTTTCCAGGGTAAGCTGTAAATGTAATGTCTTCCAATATTTCTGTATCTGCATCAGGATATCTAAATGATACATTTTTAAATTCAACTATACCTTTTTTATTATCATCAAAAGATATAGGTTCATCCACATCTTTTATGCTAATTTCAGATTCAATTACTTCGTTTATACGTCTAGCAG
The DNA here is from genome assembly GCA_947626975.1 of uncultured Clostridia bacterium. GTDB lineage: Bacteria > Bacillota > Clostridia > TANB77 > CAG-465 > CAG-465. The sequence continues at coordinate 31,873 of CANQUF010000003.1, read as the reverse complement.
ATACTGCAGCACGAGGAAGCATTATGGATATAAATGATATCATCAAGAAACTCATTACTATTTGCATTGTATATTGTATAAATGCCATCATATCTCCAACTTGCATAGCTCCACTATCAATGTTATGGCCACCAATCCAGATTATTAAAAGAGTAATACCATTCATTATTAACATAAGAAGAGGCATCATCATACTCATTGATCTATTTACAAAAATATTTGCTTTCATCAAATCTTTATTTGAATTTTCAAATCTTTTTTCTTCTTTTCTTTCTGTGTTAAAAGCTCTAATTACAGGAAGACCAGTAAGAATTTCACGAGATACTAAATTTAATCTATCTATTAAATCTTGCAGTTTTTTAAATTTTGGCATAGTTGAAATAAATAATATTCCAACTATAAAAATTATACATACTATTGCAAGACCAATTATCCAGGCCATAGATGAGTTATTACTTGCAAGTACATGTACAAATCCACCTATACCAATAATTGGGGCATATATTACAATTCTAAATAACATTGTAATTAATAATTGAATTTGTTGAATATCATTTGTACTACGAGTTATTAAAGAAGCAGTAGAAAATTCATTAAATTCCTTTGTTGAATAATTAATAACCTTTTTAAATACAATATCTCTTAAAGTATTCCCTAATTTTGCAGCTACCCTTGAAGATAGTAGCATTACAGCTATAGCAGATACCATACTAATAAAAGCTATTCCTAACATTTGTAGTCCCGCCATTATAATATAGTCAGTTTGTAATTTATCTACGTTTACTCCTATAGTTTGATATTCATCTTTTACCATAGATATAGCAGCTTGATCTATAATTGTACCTTGCATTTTATCAATTTCAGAATCTAATGTATTTTTTATTTGATTTAAACTATCTTGAGGTAACATTTTTAATATTTCTATCAAAGGCATATTTTGAAAAGCTAGTTTTTGTTCTTCAGGCAAATTTGAAATTATTTGTTGTTTTATTACATTAGACATTTCTTCATTTTGAACTAAATATAATTCCATTAAAGGTTTACTAAATGCATTATTTAAATTACTTATTTCCTCTTTTGTTATATCATCATTTATTACATATAGTTCTTGATTATTAAGTTCAGGATATTTTTCTAGATATTCTTCTTTTTTTGAATTATCGATACTATCCTTCGATACTAATGTATATTTATTTAACACCTCTTCTTTATTATTAAAAAATAGAGATAAATCATCTAATTTTGACTTTCTAATAACTTCAGGTGATTGATTTTCTATTCCATTTTGCTGTATTCCTATATTTACTATTTTTGAAGTATAGTCTGGTAAAGCAAGATCAGCTGCTGCTTGAATACATAATAACAGTACTATAGCAATAACAGAAATGGTAGTTTTTCTTAAATAGCATAATATTTTTAACATTTATTTTCTCCCCTCTTCATTCTAATAACTAATATATTTAATATATTCTTTTATACTAAATTTTATACCATTATATTTTTACTTATTCATATCTTTAAAAAATTGATAAAATAAACTATATTTGTTTACAATGATCAAGATAATTAATGATTAAGAAAATTTTGACACTGAAATATTTTATCATAGAAATACTTTTCTGTAAATATGTACTATGTGAAATATTAGTGAAAGTTTATTACAATTACTATTTTATTTGAAAATAAGTTAAAACTTCACTACTAATAGGAAAAATAATCTATACATACCAACATATTAGTATGTATAGATTATTTGATTTATTCTTGTTGAGCATTTTAATGCTTTTTTTATCTTACTTGTTAATTTTCTTAGCAACAACTGCAAGTCTTCCATCTGTTTGTGAATATTCACATGTTGATAATGTCATAAGTTGTTCTCCATATGAAGCTGTTGCATCTATATCATAGAGACTTGCTTTTTTTGCATTTTGAACAAAGTCGTTATATTCTTGTTCGTTTTTTGCATCAACAAAATAGTAATATCTAAATACGTTCTTTTCAGACTTATAATATACTCTTGATAAGAATACACTTATTATTTCATATTCTTCCTCTTCTTGTAATGTTGTATATCTTATTGTTTTATGAGAGTTATAGAAGTCCTTACTTTTGTAGTTTATTAAATCAACAAACATTTCTTTACTTCCTATATTGTTATGTCCATATATAAGTAAATTACTACTTGGTTTACTCATATCATAATCTTTATCTAAAAATAATGCTCCATCTTGTGATTTTTCTTTTTTGTAATTGTGTGTTAAATAGTAATCATTGTCTTTGGCTTGAACTACAGGATAATTTATTTTTGTACCATCTATTTCAAGTATTCCAACAATTTCTGGATTAATAGCTTTTAATTCCTCTAGTTTCTTTATTCTATCTGATTTTTCTGCTGTAATTACTTCCTCTTCTTGAGGCTGGTTAACAACTTCTTCTTCTGGTTTTTCATCTTTATCCTTATTCTTAATATGCTTAACTACAATAAAAGCACTTAATACTAGCACTATAATTAATACAACTGATAGTACCACTATTAACACTTGCTTTTTTTTATTTTTTTCTTTATTTTTTCTATTTGCCCTTCTCATAAACTCTCCTTAAAATAATCTTTAGAGTAGGGAGATTCCCTACTCCAATAATAAAAATATATAACTATTTAACTAATTTTTTTACTGTAAAAGCTCCACCAATTAAAACTACAGCTATTGATGCTACAACATATATACTATAATCTACTGTACCTGTTTTTGGTGTTGTATCTTTTTCATCATTAGTTATAGCTGGTTGTGTAGTTTGTGGCTCTTGTGGCTTATTTGCTCCTTCAGAAGCTTTTTTCACTTGTGCATAAATTTCATTATTCCAAAGTATACTATCTTCTGTATCTTCTTTACCATATAGCTTTATACTATCTACTTTAATTGTTACATTAATAGTTTGTGTAATTACTTCACTAGCTTCATCTGCCTCACCATCTTTTAACCAAGTAATTTTAAAACTATAATTAATATCTTTTGCTTCTTTAGTAGCTTGTTCTAATTTATCTTTATTGATTGCAAAATATCCATCATATGATGTACCTTCAACTGCCTCACCATTATCTATCTTATACTTAGTTATTTTTGTATCATCTACAGTTGGTGCAGTTACTCTAACTCCAAACCAAGCATATCCATCTGGACGTCCTTCAGATGCGGTGTCACCTTCGCCTCCGCCAATAATTTTTAAATCAGCTGAATTATATACAACATTAACTGTTTTTCCATCTTCACTAATGCTAGAATCAAACTCTATTTTTTTATTTCCACTATGATATGTATCAGCATTTGTTATATCAGTAACGTTAAGTGCAATACTAGATGCACTTACACTATTTGTAAAAGTTAAAGCCACACAACAAACCATTACAAAAACTAAACCTATAAAAAGTTTTTTCATAAATTTTCCCCCTTACTATTATTTATATTAATTTTTAACAAAAAAACAATTTGTTATTTTGCTGTCTACTATCTTAATATATCATATATTATATTTTTTTTCAATTATTTTATTTTATTTTTAATAAATTTAAGTTCTTTTTTATTTTTACAATTCTATTTAAATACAATTAGAGTAGGTTATTTATATTTCCTACTCTAATTATATGATATAATTTTAAAATAACTTTATTTTACTAATTTTTTTGCTGTAAAAGCTCCACCAATTAAAACTACTGCTATTGCTGCTACAACATATATACTATAATCTACTGTACCTGTTTTTGGTGTTGCATCTTTTTCATCTTCACTTACTGATTCATTTAATGACTCTTCTAACTCTTTTAATTTGTTTAATAAACTTGTGTCTACTCCTTGATCTGTTACCTCATATCCATTTACTGTTGCTGTTGCATCTCCTTCTGTTTTTACTGTTACACCATCTGGTAGATTTTCTAGTGCCATATCACCTTTCATTATTGTTAGTGTTGAACCTTCTTTTACCTTATTTTCTACTTCATCTGGTGTTAGCCCTACATAATATGTAGTTCCTTCTTCATCTTTTATAGCAACTTCTGTATTTCCATTTACATTGACATCACTTATTTTTGTTCCTTTATCCTCTTCTTTAATTGGGTCTTGATATATAACTGGTTTGTCTCCATTACCTTCTGCAGCAACTATAGACTTATCTTCTAAAGTTAAAGTAGCTTTGTCTTGAGCTTTTGGATCAACATTTATTCCATACCAAGAGTGTGTACCAAGCACTAAATCTAACTTTCCTTTTACTGTTACAGTAGATCCATTTACTACTAGAGGTGCTCCTCCCTTAGATTTAGTATGGTCAATTTTCAAATTTTCTAATGTAACATCATTAACTCCATAAACATTAATACCATGTTTAGTTAGGTTACCCGTTACCAATGAACCATTTTTTACTGTTACATTGCTTGCTTCAATTTCAAGAAGATGGTTACTATTTTCATCACCCATAGAACTGTCACTTGCTTTTATTGAATAATTTCCTAAATCAAGTGTAATATTTGATTTAGCACTATCAATCTTTACCTGAGAAGTTACTTCAACATCAGCTCTTAATGTGATTGTAGCCCCACTCTGAGCACCATTTATAGCAGCATCTAAAGTAGTGTAACATTTTGTTGTACCATCTGAAGCTTTTACTACTACAGGACAACAAGTTGCTGTACATTCCTCACCAGTACATTCTCCAGTGCATTCTTCAGCACAATTTTCAACACTGCAACCCTCTGCTGCCATTACTGGCTTTGCAAATACTAGGGTCATACAAAATGCAAATGCTAAAGCTAAGAATTTAAAATCTTTTTTCTTCATACAATTCACTCCTTTTAAAGAAAAACTTATAATAAAAACACTATATTTTTATTCATACGACGATTATACAATAAATTATTATTTTTGTCAATACACTTGCTAATATAATAGTTTTTATAACGTTAATTCTAAAAGAAACTCTTACAATTTACAGCTGATAAATTTATTAGAATAATAAGAATTACATGAATTTTTACAAGATAAAACTTAGATTAAAAATAGAACATTTTTACATATTTTTATAAATAAATATTTTTAAAAATCTTTAAAAGTGCCATAAAATCTAGTTTTTTTATAAAAATTGGCTATGAATGGTAACAAAAATCCAACTATTTTTCTAATACAAATAAAATTAATTAAATTCAAGTCAGGTATTTATTAATTTCCAAAACAAACTCCCATATCTTTTGCAGTTAAATATACTTCGTTAGTATTTAAGTCAAGAAGTCTTGCTTCCCTTTTTTTAGGAAATGAAATTTTTTTTATTACATCATTACTGGCACCCACAATAACTCCAGATTCATTATTAATTAATAAATTTAATGCAGAATTTGCAAGTTTTGCAGCAAGAACAATGTCGGCACTACAAGGTTCTCCACCTCTTTGTAAATGTCCAAGTACCATAGGCCTTGACTCAAATCCTGTAATTTTTTCTATTTGTTCAGATAATTTTGCAGCTATACCACCATATCTTTTTTGCTCAAAACTATCTTCAATAACTCTTGATATTGTTTCGGACTTTCCACTTTCTTTACTTGCCTCAGATACTGCTATTATTACATAACGTTTTGATGATGTCATAATTTCTTCTACCTTTTTACACACCACATTTAGATTATAGTCAATTTCAGGTAGCAAAATTATATCAGCACCTGCAGCAAAGCCACTATATAAAGTTAAATATCCAGAAGTCCTTCCCATCATTTCTACTACTATTACCCTTCTATGAGAATAAGCTGTAGTTTTTAATTTGCGTATTGCAAGTACAGCATTTTCAACTGCAGTTTCAAAGCCAATAGTTGGATTACTAGCAACCATATCATTATCTATAGTTTTAGGTATTCCTACAGTTGGCATACCATTCTCATGAATTACTCTAGCAGAGTCTAAAGTCCCATCTCCACCAATAACAATTAGTCCTTCTACTCCAATATCTTTTAAAGCTTTTATAGAATCTTTTACCCTATCTTCAAACATACCTTTATTTTCTTTACTTGGATAGTGAAATGGACACTCTTTATTAGAAGACCCAAGTATTGTACCACCTTCAGTTTCTATATTCTCTACTGTTTTTTTATCAAGTACAATGTACTTTCTCTCAACAAAACCAATAAAGCCATCAACTATTCCAACAACAACTATTCCTTTATTAATAGCAGACATAACAACCGTCTTAATAGCACTGTTTAATCCTGCACAGTCACCACCTGCAGTCATAATAGCAATTTTTTTCATTTTAATCAACCTCTCATATATATCATCTATATTTTTATGTTAATATTTAATTTAATTCTAAATTAATAATATCACTTATCTTTTTATACATATTACTAATATCAGGTGTATTTGTTATATAACTACCTATAACAAAACCATTTACGTTATATTTTATAGGATTTTTGATAGTATCAATATTTATTCCGCCATCTACTTCAACATATTTATCTGGATATAATTTATGTATTTCTTTTAACTTATTATTAGTAGTTTCCAAGTACTTTTGTCCACCAAATCCAGGCTCAACACTCATAACAAGTATAATATCAATCTTATCTTTGAAATTAATTAATTCTTTTACATCAGTATTTGGCTTTATTGCTACACCTATTAATATCTTTTTATTTTTTATAACATTAATTTTGTCTCTTAAATACTCTAGTGTTTTATCAAAATTTGCAATTTCATAATGAATAATAATACTATCTGCTCCATATTCTATTACTTTATCAATATACATATCATCTACTGGATTTTCTACCATTAGATGTACATCAGCAAAAAATCCTTTTTCTTTTACTTTTTTAATATACTCAAGTTTTACTCCATTATTTTTAACAAATTTTCCATCCATAACATCGAAATGTATTGTTATTTCAATATTATTTTTACCTAATAGCCTTCCTTTTATAGTATTTACATCATCTAAAAATTTGTCCAGGTCTTGTACATCTAATATGGATATAGATATACTATTATTCCTTTTATTATTCATATAAAAGTATCTCCTTATTTATATTTTCTATTTTCATCTTCTTTTAATTTATTATATATCTTTACATATCTATCATATCTTCCAAGATCAATATTACCATTAAAAATTTTTGATTTAATAGTACAAACCTTTTCGTCTTCATTTATATGATTGCAATCATCAAATTTACATTTAAAATCTTTAAATTCTGGATAATAATTTTTTAAGTTTTTAGCTTCAATATCATATAATTCATAACTTGAAAATCCTGGAGTATCTAATATACATAGATTATTTTCCTCTTCATATAGTTTAACATACTTTGTAGTATGTTTTCCTCTTTTTGTTTTTATAGCTATATCTCCAATTTTTAACGTGTTTTTATCTTTATCACCTATGAGCTCATTTATAATACTAGATTTTCCTACACCAGAATTACCTGAAAATGCTGAGAGACTATTTGCAAGTTTTGATTTTATTTGAAAAATCCCTCTTTTTTCTTTTACACTAGTATATATTACAGTTATACCTAAGCCCTCATATACTCTTCTTATATATTCTAATTCTTCTAAATTATTTTTATCATCATCTAAATCAATTTTATTTACAACTATAATTGGATTTATATTTTTACTATAACATAAAATTATTTCTTTATCTAATAACATGTAATCAGGTTTAGGTGCATCTAAAGAAATAACTATTACTAAATTATCAATATTTGCAACTGGTGGACGTATCAATGAATTCTTTCTATTATATATTTTTGTAATAATATTTTTATCATATACTACTTCAACTCTTACAATATCTCCAACTAAAACATTACTATTTTTTTTTACACTTCCTCTTATAGTAGCTTCAATATCTTTAGTTTCACCAACACATTTTACTACATATTTATCCAGTAATATTTCTTTTACCTGCCCAGTTTTATGCATAAAACTCTTCTCCTTATATTTGTATAATGCTTAAGTATACTGCCACTTTAGCAGTATACTTAAAATTATAATTTTAAAATTTAATATTAAAGTCTTTTACTATTTTATTATCTAAATATACTTTTAGCGTTGCATTATTATATCCTTTTATTTCAAGATTTATTTCTTTTTGTGTAGTTTCAATATCTCTATCAAATACTGTATTAGTAGCTCCACCATCAATACTTGCAGTTACTCTAATATTTACTTTATCTTTTCCTTCTATTGGGCTTCCGCCTTGCAATTCTAATAAATTAAGTGTAACTGTTTTTGTTAGTACGACTTTATTTACAGTAATTTCAATTACTGTTCCCTCTTTTAAAGTTTGATTTTGAGGATAACTTTGTGCAAGTACAACTCCATTTGATTTTGTTGCATCTTCATCATATTTAACATTTACAGTTAGTTTTGAATTTTCAAGGGTAGATTTAGCTTCACTTTCAGTTTTACCAACTACATTTGGAACTATAACATTTTCTTTACCATCACCTTTACTTACTACCAATTTTATAATAGAACCATATGGTACACTTTCGCCTTTTTTAATGTCTTGTGAAATTATAATTCCAGCAGCTATCTTTTCATTAATAACATCTTCTTCTTCTATTACAAATCCAAGTGTATTTTCAAGTTCATATTTTGCAACTTTAATATCTTTTCCAGTAACATCAACCATTTCAACCAATTTTTGTCCTCTACTTACTACAACAAGTATTCTTTTATCTTTAGTTTTTGTTCCTTTTTCAGGTGTTTGCGAAATTATTTTTCCTTCTTCAACATCCGAACTATATTCTAATTTATCTTGTATTATTTCAATATTCTGAGCTTTATATTCCTCTACCACCTCGTCAAAAGAACGACCTACAAGATTAGGAACATCTATCTCTCTATTAGCTTCAAGTCTTTCTTGTTTTGTTTTTATAGAAAGCCTAATGGCAAAAATAGATATCATAACTATTACAAAACCAATTAATATAGAAAAAGTTATAATTAATTTCTTTTTTTTATTATTATTTTTCTTCTTATTATCAGACTTTTCAATATTAGACTTACTCTTTTCATCATCTATAATATTATTTTGGTCAAGGATCTTACCTAAATACCTATTATTGCTAGAATTGTCTACTTTAGGTTCTGGTTCAGAGTATCTTAGCGAACCTGTTCTCCTAGGCTGTCTAGTTCTTAAATTTGGGACATAATTTTCATCATCTAATATAGGTATTACTTGCGTTTCTCCTGCTTCTACAGATACAGGATTTCTTATAATCATAGAATTAGGTTTTGACTGCGCATTTGATAAATCTTGTATTAACTCAGTGGCGCTTTGATATCTTTTTACTGTACTTTTCTCCATTGCTTTTAATATAATTTGATTTAATGCAATTGATATTTTTGGATTAATCTCAATTGGAGGTTTAGGATCTTCTTGTATTTGTTTTAAAGCAACTGATACTGCAGTATCTGCATCAAAAGGCAATCTACCTGTAGCCATTTCATACATAACTACACCAAGTGAATATATATCTGATTTTTCATCAGTATACCCACCTCTTGCATGCTCTGGAGAAAAGTAATGTACTGAACCTATAGTGCTTCCAAAACTAGTAATAGTATTACTTGAGACATTAGTAATTTTTGCAATACCAAAATCTGTAACTTTTGCCACCATATTTTTATTTAATACAATATTGTGTGGTTTTATATCTCTATGTATTATATGTGCTTTATGTGCAGTTTCTAGTGCTGATGCAATTTGTAACGATATTTTAATAACAAGACTATTGCTTAGTGCACCGATGCTCTTCAATATAGTCTTTTAGAGTTTTAGTTTCTAATAATTCCATTACAATATAATTTATATTATCTTCAGCTCCAACATCATATACAGATACTATATTAGGATGAGTTAATGCTGCAGCAGATTGAGCTTCAGTTTTAAATCTATTAACAAATGTTTCATCTTTTGAATATTCTTCTTTTAAAACTTTTATTGCAACATCTCTATTTAGTAAATGACACCTAGCCTTATATACTTGTGCCATTCCTCCTTCACCTATTTTTTGAAGTATTTCATACCTTCCACCTAGAACTTTTCCTATGATATCCATATTAATAATTTCCCTCCTAAAGCTCTATGACAATAGCAGTAATATTGTCAAGTCCACCATTTTCATTTGCTTTTGCTATAAGTTTTTCAGCCAAATTTGAAAATTTGTTTTTTCTTAATATGTTAAGAATTTCTTTATCACTTAACATATTTGTTATTCCATCAGTGCATAATACAATATCACCAGAATTTTTTTCTAAAATTTTTACAGAAGTTTCTATATTTTCAAATATTCCTACAGCTTTTGTTAAAACATGCTTTTGCGGATGATTATCTGCCTCTTCTTCATTAATAACATTTGTTTTTATTAGTGTATTAACATAAGTATCATCTTCTGTAATTTGAGTTATATCTAACATATTTTCATCTGTATAATATATTCTACTATCGCCTACAGATAAATAATATACAGTTCCATAAACTACTGCTAATAATACCACAGTAGTTCCCATCCCTTTATATTTTTCATCAGTCTTTTCTAGTGAAAATATTTCGAAATTAGCAAGTTCTAGAGCTTTTAATAATACATTTTTTACATATTCTATTTTTTTTAAATTTTCATTTATGTTCTTTTCAAAATATTCAGATATTTTGGTAACAAGAATATTACTTGCTACTTCTCCACCTTCGTATCCTCCTAGTCCATCTGCTACTATATATAATGATATATCCTCATTATATATTTTAGCAAAATAACTATCTTCATTATTAGATCTTTTTTTTCCGACATCTGTTTTAGCGACAAAATTCATTGTTCCACCTCTATTATTATATTATATATCAAAAGTGTAAATTTTTTCAACTGTTTAGATATAGTTTTATAGTTTTTGACAATCTTTCTTATTATCTATATATTTTTTTCTAAGTTGACCACAGGCTGCATCAATATCAGAGCCTAACTCTCTTCTTACAGTAGTTACAATACCACAAGAATTTAAAGTGTTCATAAATTTTTCAATAGATCTTTCATTAGCTTTTTTATATTCTTTTTCTTTTATTTCATTTACTGGTATAAGGTTTACATGTGCAATCATACCTCTAAGTAGCCTTACAAGTTCCATAGCATCTTCATAACTATCATTTTTACCTGATATTAAAGCATATTCAAAACTTATTCTTCTCCCTGTTTTCTTTATATAATCTTTACATGCATTTAATAATTCTTCTATATTATATCTATTTGCAATTGGCATTATACTTTGTCTTTTTTCATCTGTAGTTGCATGCAATGAAATTGATAGCGTACACTGTATATTTTCATCAGCAAGTCTATATATATTTGGAACTATTCCACAAGTAGATAAACTAATATGGCGTGCACCAATATTTAATCCAAATGGATGATTTATAATTCTTATTGACTTTACAACATTATCATAGTTATCTAGTGGTTCACCTATTCCCATATACACTACATTTGATATTTTTTTATTTGTATATCTTTCAACAGTTAAAATTTGCCCCTCTATTTCAGAGGCACTTAAACTTCTTTCAAACCCATCCTTAGTTGAAGCACAAAATTTACATCCCATTTTACAACCAACTTGCGTAGATACACAAAGTGTATTACCATGATTATACACCATAAATACAGATTCAATAGCACATCCATCTAAAAGTTTTATTAAAAATTTCATAGTACCATCTTTTTTTGAGCTTTGGCATTTTATTATTTCCATATTTAATATATATGTACTTTCTTTTAACTTATCCCTTAGCTTTTTAGATATATCAGTCATCTCATCAAAAGATACTACTCCAATTTTATGAATCCATTTGAATATTTGTTTTGCATGAAATTTTTTTTCACCTATACTTTCTATATACTCTTCTAACTCTTCTAAAGTAAATTCATTAATATTTATTTTTCCCATTTCTTCTCCTAAAATCACAGTTACATAATATCATAAATAAAAACATATTTCAAGCATTTACTTATTTTTTATTTTCTACTATTATAAACAATGTCACCATTAGGTTAGCTAATAATATTATTCTAATTCTAATGGTGATTTTATATATAATTAATAATTAAAGTATTTAAAACATTTCTTTCATTTTTTCATAGCATTTATATGTAAACATACAATCATTAAGCGCTCTATGAGCTCCTGTGTAATCTACATTAAGATAACTTGTAATACTTTCTAATTTATAACTTGTAAGACCTGGAATTACCTTTTTACTTACATACATTGTATCAACATAATTATTAGTTAAATACTCTTTATTTGTGTTATATAGATTATCATACAAGAAATTTATATCAAAATTAACATTATGACCTACTATTGTACTATTTCCTAAAAAGTCTTTAAACTCATTAATTACAACATTTATTTTATCTTTATTTTTTACCATATCATTAGTTATACCAGTTAAGTTTGTTATATAATAATTAATTTTTTCATCTGGATTTACAAGTTTTTGAAATTTATCTACTATTTTTCCATTACTTACTTTTATTGCCGCTATTTCTATTATTTTATTAAAAGTAGGTGAAAGACCAGTTGTTTCTATATCCACTACTACATAATCTGATATTTTTTCATTTATTTTTTTACCTTTATATTTTCTTTCGACTATCATATATACTCCTTAATTTTTACTATTTTTTAATATTTTATAATAACTATCTTTTAAAATTTTATCATATCGTAATTTCAAAATTTTTTTATAAAAATTCTTTCTAATATTGGATATAGATGGAGTTTCATCAATAATTAAGTTTATTTTTTGTATATCTATCCTAGGATATATATTTAAAAGAGCTTTATTACAATCTCTATTTTCTAAACTATTTATAAATTCAAAATAATTAATTTTTTTATCATCAATCTTCAGAGCAGAGGTTGGAAAGATAAATACTCTAGCTTCTAATTCTTCATTATTATTTATAATTTCTTCTATTTTATAATCTGTTAATTGTGGATACAAACATGAAGCACAATCATAAATAGGTGCTAATTCAATTTTCTTTAAACTTTCGTTAATTAAAAATCCCCAATTACCATTATGCCTATCAAAATTACCAACTAAAGCATCTGCTATAAACATTTCCCAAAAGAATTCTTTTAATTTACCTACATCGTATATCAACTGATTTTCTATTGTTTCTACTACTTCGTTTAATTCCGTTCCGGTATCCATTTTTAGAAGTTTCAATTTGACTATTTTTTAATTCTGCAAACTGCTTTAATATAGTTCCATCAGAAGTAAAATCCTTACATGCTACTACAATTTTATCATTTCCATTTAAGTTATATGTACCTAATATTGTTTCTTGAACTTTTAATCCTAAAGTTTTAAATATATTACATACTATATACTCTGAAATACAACTATTCGAATATTCATATTCACTTATTCCTTTAGTTATAGGAGGAAATTTCAACATATATTCTTTATTATTATAATTAATACATATTTTTCCACCATTTTTGCCACCATAATATTTAAAATTATTAATTTTACAATTTGTAAAATCTATCATTTTACTCCTCCATTCTAATATATTTCCTATATAAATAATCACATTGCTCTTCTGTTATATCACCATCTACAAAAGCACTATTTACCGAACCCTGTAACTCATTTATTAAGCAATCTATATAACTTACATTATTTTTAATTCCATCTTTTAGCCTTTTTAGATCCTCTTCTAAATATTTAGGTAAACATTTTTCTAAAATTTTTTCATTTTTCATCTATATAATTACCTCTTTATTATATATTTTTTTACTATATTTATCTATTAGAATTTTTATGTACATCTTTAATTTATCTATACTTTTTATAAATTAAATTTTAAGTATACTTAGGTGCTATACGTTTTATATAATTATTTTGCTATTTTATAAATTTCTTTCCAATTTCAATTTTATTTCCAGCTAAAAATGCTGATATATTCATTTTTTTTGAGTTAGGTGCCTGAATTTCAAGTATGCTTATATATCCATCTTTTGTCGAAATAATTAGTTCATTTTTACTTATTTTTACAACTGTACCATATCCATCATTATTTGCTACCATATCTTCACTTGCAACATTATTATTAATTATCAAAACTTTGTATATTTTGTATCTATTACCATCTGAATCTTCCATATATGTACCTGGAAATGGAGATAATCCCCTTACAAAATTAAATATTTCTATACTACTTTTTGAAAAATCTATTTTCGTCATATCTTTATTTATCATTGGTGCCAGAGTATACTCTGATGGCTGTTTTTGTCTTTTTATACTTCCATCTATAATTTTGTCTAACGTTTTAATTAATAAATCAGCTCCTATAACTTTTAATTTGTCATGTATAGTTTGAAAATCATCTAAATCAGTAATATCTATTTCTTCTTTAAGTAGCATATCACCTGTATCCATACCTTCATCCATAAACATAGTAGTTATACCAGTCTTTTTTTCACCATTTATAATAGCCCATTGCATTGGAGCTGCACCTCTATATTTTGGTAATAATGAACCGTGAACATTAACACAACCAAGTCTTGGATACTCAAGTATTTCTTTTGGCAATATCTTTCCATATGCAACTACACATATTATATCAGGCTTTAGTCTATTTAAAATTTCTATTATCTCAGGATTATTTCTTACTTTTTGTGGTTGGTAAACTGGAATATCTTTTGTAATTGCATATTCTTTTACCTCAGATGGTTTTAGTTTCATACCTCTTCCTGCAGGTTTATCTTGATTAGTAAATACTCCTACTACATTATATCCGCTATCTACTAATTTTTCTAAAGAACATTTAGCAAATTCAGGTGTACCCATAAATAACACTTTTATATCTTTTCTCAAAAAAATCAAATCCCCCTTAAATACTATATGTAATATTTATATTATTCTAATTTATATAATCTTTGTATTCTTTACTCTTTACTATAAGTATAATATCTTCAATATATTTTAAACCAAATTTTTCATATAGATTTATATGTTTGGTAAATAATCATAAATCATTAAATTTTGTAATTTATTTTACATTTTCTATCTACATATACATTAGCAATTATGGATATATATAAGAACTGACAAATAAATTCTCATAAGAAAATTGATACATTCCTACATCTTGTTTATACATTTACAATAATAACACATAAATTCTACATTTTCAATCATAATAAGTAAAAATTGATAAATAAATTAAGTTAAAAATTTAAAATGATATTTTAATATTAAAAATAATTATTATTCTATTTAATAAATAAAAATCATAAAATTTATTATACAAGAGGTGTATTTTAATTGAAAACTATAATTATATCAAAAAAAGTTACTATATTTATTATATCAATTATTTTATTATTATTTTTCATTTTATATTGTCATATTTCTATTAAGAAAAATGAAATAGCAAAGGTAAAAGATGATATATTAATAGTAAACGATTGTGATTGTGAAGATACAGAAAAAATAGAATATGAAGAATTTCTTAAAGAAAAATATAACGAAAAAAAACTAATAGCTCTAACTTTTGACGACGGTCCAAGTAAATATACTGAATTACTAGTAAATGAACTTTCAAAGCGAGATGTAAAAGCTACTTTCTTTATACTAGGTGAAAATGCTATAAATAGACAAGATACTTTAAAAATTATATATGATGCAGGTAATGAAATAGGAATTCATAGTTACAAGCATAAATTATTTACAAAATTAAAAGATGATGAAATAGTAGAACAAATTTCAACAACAAAAGATATAATATATAACTCTACTAATACCACACCTACACTTATGAGAGTTCCATATGGATCTATAAATAGTAGAGTAAGTAGTGTATTAAAAAAAGAAAAGCTAAATAATGTTTTATGGAGTGTTGATTCAAAAGATTGGAAATTCAAAAATGCTACTAAAACATATAACTATGTAATGAAAAATGTTAAAGGAAATGATATTATTTTAATGCATGATATATTTAAACCAAGTGTTGATGCTGCCCTTCGTATTGTAGATAAATTACAGTCTGATTGCTATGTTTTTGTAACAGTAAGCGAACTTGAAAATATAAAAAATAGTGTTAAATCAAACAAAACTGACTAAATTATAATAAAATATTTTTACTAGGTAAAAAATGCCAAGATTTATATCTTGACATTTATTAATTTTTATATAGATCTCTACCATTATCAAATTCTCCTATAAACTCCCAAGTGTCTCCAAAATCATTTGATTTAAACCTAATATATTTATATGGTCCTACATCACTATCATTTCCTTGAATAATATTTAAATATATTATATTATTTTCAATTGTTGGGATCTCATAGTAATCGTATAATTCTTCCCACCTGATGCCTTGTGTTTTGTTATTCTTTAAATTTCCTAAAACGTCTAGTGGTGTTACATTTCTTAATCCATCTTTACTTACATATAGTGTTGAGTTATCTCCACCATTTAAAGGATTTAAAATAAAAATTAAGTCTTTATTTATAAAATTTATTTTATAGTCAGTTTTTATGGATAAGAAGCCTTGATTATTTACATTTATTTCATTATATGTTATTCCATTATCTTGTGTACTATATACTTTTACAAACATACTAGACATAGCCATATCAGTTTGTATAAAAATATATGTAGTGTTTTCATCTAATTTTTTATATAATAATATTGCACCATATATTTTTTTATCATTAATATATATATTATTTACACCTTTTTCAAAATTTTCATAATCTGTTATTTTTTCTAAAGTTTTTCCAGAATCATATGTAATATATAAATTATTGTCTTTTATAATATATGCTTTTTCTAAATTATTATCATTATTTTCATTTACAATAGAATAATCTAAATCATTATCATTTTTACTTAAAATAACAATAAATATATATGTAAATAAAAAAAATATTAATAAAGTTGTAACTATTATAATAATTGATTTTTTCATAATTTTATAATTTCCTTACCTACTTTTTAGGCATATTATATCATATTGTAATAATATATTCAATTAAAATTTTTTTTAAATTATAGTAGACTTTTATTTTATATATGATATAATATAATCATATAAAGAGGGGGAATTGTCTTATGAATAATAAAAAAAATGGGGCTTCAAAATTAATAATTATATTAATAACGATTGTTATACTTGCAGCTATAATTATAGCTATATCATTCGTATTAATTAATAATAACAAAAATAAACAAATGAGTTTACTAAATGAAGAGATTAATAATATAGTAACTTCAAAAGCTGTAAATGACGAAATTAAAACTAAGGGAGATTTTGCAAAAGTGGAAAAAGCACTTAAGGAATATTTAAAGGAATACCTTGAAAAATCAAATGAGCTTAGTAATTTATATAATGATTCTATTTTAAAAGATTCATTAACTGCTAGTAATTTTGCAAGTGATGGCCCAGAATTTGCAAAAACTAAAGAAAATATACAAAAAATTAGAGAAACTGAAAAAAATGTAAAAGAAAGATTAAATCAAATGGTAAGTGATGAATATATAAATTCAAAAGCTGATGAACTAAATCTAAATGAATATTATTCTAATATTTTTAAAGATACATTAAATTTAAAGGAAGATGTATCAAAATTTAATGAACTTATAGAAAAATACGATAAATGTGTTAATGGAATTGAAAATGTTTTAAACTTTTTAACTGAAAATAAAGATAATTGGAGTATAAAAGATGATAAAGTTATGTTCTATAAAGCTAACCTATTATCTACATATAATTCTTTAGTTATGGAAGTAAATTCTGCTCAAACAGATCTTAAACTATTTTCAACTACAACATTAGTTAATAGCAACGACTAATAATTAAAGTGTATTATAGAATTAAAACTATAATACACTTTCTTTTTATATAAACATTGGATTCCTTGTAATAGAGAAATTTACATATTTATTTTTAACTTCTTGATATTTTTTTATTTTCTTATATATTAAATTATAAAATTCATTGGATACTTTTGTCCTTATTAATATGTTAATTCTATACTTGTTATTTATTCTTTGAATAAATGGGGACTTAGGAGAATATACTTTATAAATATTACAATTTTGCATGCTTAATATATTATATAACTTTTGTGAGTCTGTCTTTAATAATTCATAATTTTTACTAGATAATTCAAATAATATTAAATCCGAAAAAGGTGGATAATTAAACATACTTCTATACTCTATTTCCTTATTATAAAAATCACAATAACTATTATTTATTATAGCATTTAATATATAATTTTGTGTATCATATGTTTGAATTATTACTCTACCTACTTTATCTCCCCTTCCAGCTCTTCCGTGAAACTTGATATATATTTGAAAATGCCCTTTCAGACGCACAGAAATCATTCATAGCAATCATTGAATCTACACCTAAAATTCCTACTAAAGTTACATTTGGAATATCATGACCTTTACTTATCATTTGAGTGCCAATTAATACATTGATATTTTCGTTTTTAAACTTATCTAAAATTTTTTGATGTGAATCTCTAGCTATTGTAGTATCTGCATCCATCCTAAGAGTAGTAATTTCAGGATATATATTTTTTAATTCATCTTCTATTTTCTGGGTACCAAAAGTCCCAGATGTAATATTATTTCCACCACATTTATGACATACTTTTATATTTTTTTCTACATGTGAGCAATAATGACAAATTAATAAATTATTTTGCTTATGGTATACTAGTGCAACATCGCAATTAGGACATTTAAAAATAAAACCACAATCTTTGCAGGTAACATATGAGTTATATCCTCTCCTATTTAAAAATATCATTGTTTGTTCTTTTCTTTTTATATTCTCTAAAATTTCATCTTTTAATTTGTTACTAAAAATTGAAGTATTGCCAAGTAATCTATCTTCTTTTAAATCCACTAATTCTATTTTGGGTAATATTGCCCTGCCTGGTCTATTATTAATTGTATATAACTTAGTCTTCCCTTCTACTGCCCTATTATATGTTACAACTTCAGGTGTAGCTGAGGCAAGTAACAATACAGCATTTTCTTGATTACAAATATAACGTGCTACTTCTTTAGTAGAGTACTTTGGTGTAGTGGCAGAGTAGTAACTTTGGTCATGTTCCTCATCCATTACAACTATACCCAAATTTTCTATTGGAGCAAATATAGCAGACCTAGCACCTATTACAATATTTACTTTTCCCTCTTTTATTCTTTTATATTCTTGTTTTCTTTTTGAAATTGTCATTTTACTATGTAACACAGCAATATCATTACCAAATCTTGATACAAATCTTACAACAGTTTGGTATGTAAGTGATATCTCTGGCACAAGAATAATAGCTTTTTTTCTCTTTTGTAATACTTTTTCAATAAGTTGTA
This sequence comes from uncultured Clostridia bacterium, assembly GCA_947626975.1. Lineage (GTDB taxonomy): Bacteria > Bacillota > Clostridia > TANB77 > CAG-465 > CAG-465. Next base: position 12,424 of record CANQUF010000003.1, on the reverse strand, counting down.
AATATACTTCTGTTTTTCCACTACCAGTTACTCCATAAAGTAGACACTCCTTATATATACCTTCATCTATATATTTTCCTATTCCCTCTATTGCCCTTTTTTGTTCATCTGTTGGAATTTTTGGATATGATTTTTCTACTTTAACATTTTCCAATATATCAACTTGTTTTTCTACTTTATCAAGTTTTATATACCCTTTTTTTTCAACATTTGAAATAACAGATCGTGAAATTCCAAGTCCATTTACTACATCGTTTAATAATACTAAATCATTATACACCAAAAAAGTTAACAATTGAATCTGTTTAGAACTTGTAATTACATCATTTTCAATATCTTGAAATATATCTTCTCCGGATTTTAAAAGACTAATAACTGTATCTTTTTTTGTATCTAAAGACTTTTTACTATTTTTAGAAGATGTACCCGGTGGTAACATTAGTTTTAATACACTATATACATTACAAAAATATGTATGTGCTATATATTTTGCAAGTTTTAATCTAGATTCATTTATGTATGAAATATCATCTAAAATATCAATAATATTTTTTAATTTATAATTTGTAGTATAATCTTCATTCTCTATTTTTACAATTATTCCTTCCTCATTTAACTTTCTATTATTTCCAAAATTTACTTCTACTCTTTTTCCAATCTCAATTTTTTCTTCTAGTTCTTTTGGTACTAAATAATCATATACTTTATTTAATTTAGGAATCGATGTATTTATTAATACTTTTACTATCATTTTTTACCTCTTTTGTAATATTATATAAAACAAAAGTTTACATGTCAAGTTAAAATTTATATAAATAATATATATCAAATTAGCAAATTAAATGTATAAGTAATATCTTGTACATTATTATTTTTATAGTATAATTTATAAAAAACTAATTACATATTTTACTTTTTATTTCATTAATTGCTTTTTTTGTTGCCTTATATCCTTCTACTTCTAACATATAATTTTTACTACAATCAAGTAAAGATACATTTGAAGAAAATTTTGGAGTTATAACATAATCAGCTTCTTCAATTTCATCCATTGTAGTTTGAGATGACATAATATCAAATGCTCTTAATAATATAGAAATAATATTTTGGTTATTATCCATATTTCTATTTGCTTTATTAAATTTTACCACAATTACTTTATCTGCACCTAATTTTTTTAGTATTGATACAGGTGAGTTTACTCTTACTCCTCCATCTACTAATGCCATGTTATTTATTATTTTAGGTACAAAAATACCAGGAAAACTAGAACTAGCTCTTACAATAGCAGATATATTCCCACTATACATATATAATGGTATTTCATCTTCCTCATTTAATGATATTCCATAATGCTCATTAATAGTTTTATTTAAAAAATAAACTACTCTTCCTTTTGTTATATCTACTGTCGGTATTGCTAACGGCATAGGTACTTTACTTATATCTTGTATACCTTTATTTTTACACAAATTACCAATCAAATTTTCTAAACTATTACCCATGGCAAGTCCTTTAATAGTAAGTTTACCTGTAAACATTGATTTCATAACTTTTAATGATATTTTTTTGTCAAAGTCAGCTATAAACTTACAATAAGTATTAAAAAACTTATCTATTTGATCAGGAGTATAGCCACAGGCAAAAAGAGTAGCAATTATACTGCCACTACTAGTACCGTGATATATAATTAATTTCTATATTTTCTTCTTGTAATGCTTTTAATACACCAATATGTGCTGCACCTTTTGAACCACCTCCACTTAATGCAAGTCCCAAAGACATAAAAAAATACACCTCCTTTAATTATTAATTAAATTTAGTGTATTATATGATTTTTACATAGATTTGTTAATCTATTTTTATATTATTATTTAGTTATTAATACCTTTACAAGTATTATAACAGCAATAATTATTCTATAATATGCAAAAACTGCAAAATCATTTTTCTTTATATATTTAAGTAAAAACTTAATACTAATAATTCCAACTATCATAGCTGTAATTATCCCTAAGATTATAGTTAAATCAAATGAAACAAATAAGTCTTTTACTTTTATTATAGCTGCTCCAAATATAATAGGAGTAGATAGCAAAAAAGTAAATTTCGTAGCAGCTTCTCTAGATACTCCCATAAGTCTTGCTGCAAGTATTGTTGTGCCTGATCTAGAAAATCCAGGTATTATAGCTAATGCTTGAGACATACCAATTATAAAAGTATGCTTAAATTTCATATTTTCATATACTATAGGTTTCTTATATTTCTTTGAAGCCCATTTATCACCAATATATATTAATATTCCCATAACTGCAAGCAAAATAGCAATTAAAACTATATTTGTTCTTATTTTTTCTTCTATAACATCTCCAAGTAATACACCAAATAAAGCCCCTGGTATTGTTGCACATACTAAATACCAAAACATTTTAAATGAAAAAGCATCTTTTTTCTTCTTAGAATTTATATTAGACTTTCCTTTATTTAATTTTTGTATAATTGGATTTATTATACCAGCATGTATTAAATTTACCCAATCTTTCCAAAATACGAAAATTACTGCTAATAAAGTTCCAAAATGAAGTGCAACATCAAATGCTGTTTCAAAAGACTCATCCAAAGTTTTGAAATTAAATAAATATCTTACTAAGATTAAATGAGCAGAACTAGAAATTGGCAAAAACTCGCCAATTCCTTGAACAGCACCTAAAACTATTGACTCTAGTACACCCATAAAGCTATGCCTCCTTAATATATATGTACATTATCATCATCTTCGTCATTACCATCATCTTTATCATCCTTATCATCATCCTTATTATTATCATCTTTATTATCATTATCTGTATTATTATTTTTATTGTCAGTATTAGTGTCATTATCATTATCAATATTTTCATCGTTGTTAGTTATTTTACCGTTATCATCATCTTTATCTTCTTTATCGTTTTTATCAGTAGTATTATTTTTAACAGGTACTTGAGTTTCTTCTTCCTCAGTTTCTTGTACTAAATCAGACATTGCATCTATAACAACTTTATCTACAAGAATTTCAACTTGTATTATTGTTGTATCATCTGCTCTAAGATACATTTTATCATCTTTTATTGCCTCAAAAGTAACGTATTTAGATATTTTTCCTATAGCAGTTTGTGGATTAACCGATGAAACATTTATAACGTAAGAGTCATATATTATATATACGCAATAATTATTAGAATATGTATTTACAATATCTGTATTATTTAGTGATATTTTCTCTTGTATTTTGTTATTTTTTACTTTATAAACAGTTTTATTATCATTAGATAAAAAGTATAAAATATCATTTGCATCTATTCCAATCATCTTTACTTTCTCACTAAATATATTAAATGATGTATTTGAATAATATATATTTGATTTTGAATCTTCATAATATACTCTATCTGTTTGTTGTAGCATTAACATCTTATTAATTGATAGTCCAGACTTTACTGTAGATACACTATTAAATAAATTTATTTTATAAATTGTATTTGTCTTATAGTCATTTTTTCCTTGTTCTACATTTACATATATCATATTAATAACAGGTGACATTTCTACAGATTTTATAGCAGAAAAATTTTGAACATTTATATCTATAAAGTCAGTTTTTCTTTTATTCCTTATTTCATATGTATTAAGGTGTAACTTAGTAGTTGAGCCATTAGTAATTTTAGTAAAATATATTATTAAGTTTTTATCATATAATAAATCAAAGTAACATATTGGATTAGATTCTTGTATAACGTCAAATTGCTCACCATTATCTATATTATTTATATATATTTTTGAATCATGTAAATATGCATAATATGTGTTATCAAATGAATATTGTATATCCTTTGCTTCTGATGGTACATTAATTATTTTCGATTTTTCAGTTTGTAACTTACCAATATTTACAGGTAATATATCATCTGCAGACGTAATTGATATAATATATCTTTCTACAGTTGTAAGTCCAATTAATGTAATTAAGCTACCAACTATTATATATACCAAAAATGTTTTTAAAATCTTTTTAGAATAGGAAATACCTTTATCTTCAACATTATTTTTATTTCTTTTTCTCATTTTTTTCCTCTTTTCTTGTATATTAAATATATTAAATATATTAAATATTATTTTGTAACAATAAATGCATTAGGTACATAACGTTCTCCTAATATATCACTTGGATTATTTACAAGTTTATTATTATATACCATAGTACTTGAAGCTCCTCCATCTAAATTAAAAGCATTATACGCATCATATTTTAATAATATATCTTGAACTTGTCTTAACGTAGCACCTACACTTCCTTTTTGTCTTCCATCAATTACAAGCATAAGTATTGCTCCATCTTTTCTTTGTGCTATTGCTGTTCTAGGTTGTATTCCCCAACCTCCATTTCCTGATTTTATTGTAGCATTACCATTTATAATTATTACTGGTCCAAATGTTACAGCACTTTTTAAATTTAATGATTTCATAGTAGAATATGTCATTGAATTAGAAACTACCATTTTATTTTGTTCATCTAATCCAACTACACTATATGAACCAGAACCATTTGTAGAAACCAATTCTCCATCTACAATTACAACACCATCAGGTTTTCCTCCGGTTCCCAAAGCATCATCTTTAAATCCACCAGCATTAATTCCTGCTATACCATCATATTCCTTTACTATTTGTGATGTTGTTGCACCTACTGTACCGATTCTTGGCGCTGATACTAATTTTACTCTAGATGGATCGTCTATTATCAATAGATATCCATTAAATTCATTTGTACTAACATCTATTAATTGTGTACCCTTTAATGGATCAGATGAAGTATTAATATTTGCTGCAGATATATTTATATCAGATAAATTTTGTTCCTCAATTACATCTGATGGCCTATTTTTCTTTAAAATTTCTTCTATTTTTTCATCGCTTAAAAACCAAGTTGCAAAATACTGGTGTGACATAGTTGTCATAGCAGTCGTTACAATCATATCTCTTGTATTTACAAAAGGGCCATAATATACTAATATTATAGAAAGAATGGGAATAAATATTATTTGAAATATTATAAATAAAATTACTTTTTTTATCTTTTTACTTTTTTTCATTTTTAACTCCTCTTTTGTTTATCTATAAACAATATAAATATTTTATCAGAAGATGTAATTTTTTGCAATATTTTTAAATATTTTTATTTTTTTTCTTACAATTCATATTTGATATAAAAAATATTCAAATTTGAGTAATGAAATTTATGTTATTCAATATTTTTTACTTTACCACTTAATATTTCTTTATTAATAATATAATAAGCTAAAATGTTACTCAATACAGATTAATTTTACTAATAATTTAATTTTTTTATCAATTATTATTTAATATATAATATGATAGTATTTGGATTTGTTATTACATATATTTCATAAACTTTTCTGAAAAAAGAAGAGGATAATCCTCTTCTTTCGTTATAACTTTGCTATTTAAACTATTTATTAAAATTTTCTTCTAGTACAATATACTCCATAACCTGTAAGATAAAGTATTCCAGAAATTCCTATTACGATACTAATCAAAGTATTATCTCCTGTATTTGGATTCTCTCTACCAGTATTTTGGGCATCGTCCTTAACATCTGTATTATTATCTATATTACCAGAATTAATTACATCATCTTTATTATCCGTATCACTAGGTTTACTTTCAGGTTCAGTAGGACTACTAGATGAACCTCCTGATTCAGATGAAGGAGGTGTTACAATTTCCTTTTTAATTACATTTCCTTTTTCATCCAATTCATAATCTTCAGGAATATATAGACTTACATCTTGTTTCTTTACTATACCAGATTTGTCTTGATATTCAAATGTTCCACCTGTAATTGTTGCTTCACCACCGGCTACTACAGCAAGTGTAGGAACAGTATCAGTTCCTGTTAAGTTTTTAAATTTTCCACCTGTAATATTTAAATCTCCTTTATTAACTATAGCAGAATAATTGGCATATAAACTTTGATCAATTTGTCCATCACTTATATTAGCAGTTCCTTCATTCCATATACCGTATGTATCTGCATAAATTGTTGAAACTCTACCTCCAGAAATATTTAATGTAGCACCTGAAAGATTTCTAATTCCATAAGTAGCATTTATTTGAGGAGAAATATTTCCTCCTTCAAGATTTAATTCACCATAATTATCAATTATAGAAGCATAAATTTTTCCACTTGTATTTTCTACTGTAGTAGTTCTTGTAACTGCACTTACCTCTTGCCCTTTGATTGTTAATGATCCACCTTTTCTAACTATAATAGTAGCAGTATCAACTATCTTATCATTATTTAAGGTATGACCATTTAAATCAAGTATAACTTTTTCATCAGCTTTAACTTCTAAATTTAATTGAGTAGTACTTAACAATTTTAAGATAACAACTCCATTTTCATCTTCTGTTTTGCTAATATATTCATTAGTATTTATTTCATCAATTGTTGTTGCTTTTACTACATTTATTCCTAAAACAAATATAGAATAACATAATGCAAAAGTAACAATTCCTTTAAGATACTTTTTCATATTTTCTCCTTTCTTTTATTATACATTATTATATATAAATATATATATTTTGTCAAGCTTTTTAGATTTTTTATATGTAAACTTTATTAATATAAAATTAATATATTACTATTAAGCAATCTTTAAATTATTTAAAATGAATAATATAAGTTATCTTTTATACTCTTAAAATATACTATTTTAATTATAAAGAAAGAAGGATATATTTCTATAAATCCTTCTTATAATAATTCTAAGATTTTGAGTCATTTTCTACCCAAAATCTTAGTTAAATCTTAACAGTATTTTCTTATTTAATATATAACTACATTACTATTATTATTTTCTTCATTATCTTCATTATCTCTTGTATTTTTATTATGAACACCACAAGTTTCAGTTGGTACCATAAATCCCCAATCATTTGGTAAAACGGTAGGAGTATAATCTCTTGTTATAAATGATTTATCAGAAGTAGATGGACAATATTCATTTGCTAACTTTCCACTTACATTGCAAATTTTTACCATTTTATGTATATTACAAGTTGCAGTTGGTATCGAATCTTTTGCAACATAATCCTTACCTACTTGACTACCTCTTTGATCAGCTTTACATGCATCTGTTGGAACTAATCCTGATACTTTACAAAGTTCAACTTGTGTAACAGAACTTGGTACTTCAAATTGTTTTGGTGATTGCCCAGCACTTATTCCATTTATAACAGTATTAAATAAACTTACTGCAGTATAAGGATAAGTTCCTATCTTTCTCCTACCAATAGCTTTTTTCCCGGCTTCTCCACCAACTTCATCATAACCATTCCAACATGCTATTGTATAATATGGTGTAAATCCACAGAACCATTGATCATAGTCAGAATTAGTATTACCTGTTTTACCTGCAACTGCAATATTTCCTCCAAGTCTAACATATCCAGATGCAGTACCAGTTCTTACAGTTTCTTGTAAACAATTTGTAAGCATAAATGCTGTTGAATCTTTCATTACTCTAGTAGCTTCTGTCTTCTTTTCTAGATAATCTTTGCCTTCAGCATCTACTACTTTTGTATATAATTTCGGAGTTACATTTATTCCACCATTTGCAATTGTTGCATAGGCATTTGCCATTTCAAGTACAGTATTACCAGTAGTAAGTCCACCTAAAGCAAGCGATGCTATATTTTCATCATTTTTAGCAGGATTTTCTTTTTTAGTAACAAGTCTAGTCATTCCACAATTTTTAGCAAATTTAAAAGCATAATCAATTCCAACTTTTTGAGTAGTTCTAAGTGCAGGTAAATTCATAGATTGTGCAATTGCATTCTTAACTGTTACATATCCATTAAATCCTAAATAATAGTTACCTGGGTTATATCCAGGAATATTTAGTTGACAATCATCAACTCCAGCACCTGGTGAAGAAATTCCAAGTTCAAATGCTGGTCCATATGCGCCAAATGGTTTCATACATGAGCCCGGTTGTCTTGGTTGTTGTGTTGCTCTATTTAAAACCAAATTTCCTGTTTTTTCTCCTGCTCCACCTATAAGTCCTACCACATTTCCTGTAGATTGTTCTATTACAACCATAGCTGATTGCATAAAATCTCCTTTACTGTCAGTATAAAATAATGTTTTGTTATTATATGCCTTATCAATTACTTGTTGAACTGAAGGATCAAAAGGTGTATATATTTTATATCCTGCTGTATATAACTTTTGAAGTGCAAGTCCTCTATCCATTCCTTTTTCATTAATTAAATCTTCAACTACAGCTTCTATTACTGCATCAACATAATAACTATTAATTTTTGAAGCATCTGTTGCTCTTTCACCTTTTTTAAATTCTATATTATAATTTATTGCCTCATCATATTCTTCCTGAGATATTTTTCCAAGTTCAAGCATCTTTTCTAGTACTACTTTTTGTCTATCTAATAATTTTTGTTTTGCCTCTTCACTTCTATATGGATTTGTAAGTTCAGGAGACTGTATTTTTGCAGCAATTATTGCAGATTCTGCAATATTTAAATCCTGTAAAGGTTTAGCAAAGAAGTGTTCAGATGCAACTTCAATACCATATGCTCCATCTCCTAGATATATAGTGTTCACATATGATTCAAAAATTTCTTCTTTAGATAATGTTTTCTCTAAAGTAATAGCTCTATACCATTCTCTTATTTTTCTAGTCCAACTTGCTTCTTTATCCTCAGTTGCATTTTTAACCAATTGCTGTGTTATAGTACTACCACCAAAATCTGATTTACCACCATGTAAAATATATGTAAAAATTGCAGCTGTAGTTCTTTTTATATCTACTCCCTTATGATCAAAAAATCTTTCATCCTCAATAGAAACTATAGCATCAATTACAGATTTTGGAATATTTTTATATTCGACAGTTATCCTATTTTCAGATCCATACAGAGTTGCAATTTCATTACCATCTTTGTCATATATAAATGAAGATTGATTTAGTAACTTTAAATCATCTAAATCAACACTATCTGTTTTATCAATTACTCCTGTAATTACCCCTATAACAACACCTGTTCCAACAATAATCATCGCTAAAAATATAAACAAAAACGCTCTAACGATTTTCCAACCTAATTTTCTTTTTTTCTTTTTATATTTAGCTTCCTCTTTTTTTAATTCTTTCGTAGAAAGTACTCTTGTTTTTGAATTATTATTAGAATTTTTATTTGAAGTCTTTTTTATAGATTTTGTATCAAAAAAACCAGTATTTTTACTTTTACTATTTTTATTAGTTTTTTTACCACTTTTATTTTTATCCATTTTTTCACTCCTATGTATTTTACCAATCATCAAAGATCTCATTAAAATTTGCTCTTATGTTAAAATTTACTTTTAAAGCTTCTTTTACCTTTTCCATTATATCATCATTTAAAGTACAAATTTTTCTTATTAATCTTGATTTGTCAATAGTCCTAATTTGTTCAACTAATATAACTGAATCATATAATAGACCTGTATCCTCTTTTTTAATTGGTATATGTGTAGGTAAATCCGTTTTACTCTTGGTTGTAATTGCAACAGCAATAACTGTTGGGCTATATTTATTACCTATATCATTTTGTACTATAAGTATGGGTCTTATGCCTGCTTGCTCGGAACCTACAACAGGGCTTAAGTTTGCATAAAAGATATCTCCTCTTTTTATAATCAAAATCCATCCCTACTTTCATATATTATACACTATTTAGATAAAAAATCAAATACTTTTTTGTCAATTTTATCATTTATTATAAATTTCGAATATTCAACTACTATATATACGTCTAAATTATTATTATATACTAATAATTGGATTGGTACATTAGAATTTTTATCAACAATTAATTCTATTTTTTTTATTCCATTTGTTACATTTATCATTTCACTATATTCTTCAAATATTTCATTTAAATTTTTATTATTTCCTCTAGATTCCTTATTAAATAATATATTAAAATGTTTATTTGTACCTTCTTCAACCACATTAATATTTATAATTTCATCATTTGTACTTTCTTCATCCATTATTTTTTTTACATTATAAAACAGTGATAAAAAAGTTGATATACTTATAACATTTTTTTTATTTAAATTATATCCATCAGATATAATTAACTCATTTAATTCTTTATTACTTTTTATTTTAAATACTCCATCTGAAATAATATATGTCATCATATTATCATTTTTTCCAAAGTCCATCCTTATGCTTTCACTATCTCCATCTTTTAGATAATATTCTGTCATATTATAGATATTCATATTCTTATTACTTTTAATTGTAAGATTTGACTCACAATAATATGAATATAAAGAAAATAAATCTTCAATGCTTTCACTATTTTCATTTTTTTTATTTCTATTTACTCCTAGGACAATTATAAAAGAAGAGATTATAAGTAAAATTGCAACTGTAATTGCTAAAATAACTTCTATCCATAATCTTTTGGATTTATCCGAAATAATATTAATTTTTTTTATTAACAAAAAATACACCCCTTTTTAATAAATACATATATTAAAATATATGTATTATCAAAAAAGAGTATAACAATATTATTTTACTTTTGATAAAGCTTTCTTTACACTATTTAATTTTGATTGTATAGAAATTAATTCATCTGTACTTATATTATTCTTTAAATCGCTTTTTACTTTATTACTAACTAAATCTACTTCTTCTTTTAGGGTTGATAAAATTTCAAGTATATCGTATCTTGTAGATTTATATTCAATAACCTCATTATTAATAAACTTTCCATCTATAGTATATGATTCCTCATAATTTGGAATAACACAAGGTATGCCAAATTTCTCAATTATAGCATTTTTAAAAGCTTGTTGCCCTTCATATTCACCATGTACAATAAAGATATTCTTAGGCTTCTTCTTAATTTTATCTATCCATTTTAACAACCCATCTTTATCTGCATGTCCAGAGAAAGCATCTAAATATTCAATTTGCGCATTAACAGCAATTTCATCACCAAATATTTTTACTAGTTTTTCTCCTGTTTGAATTCTTTCTCCTAAAGTTCCCTTTGCTTGATATCCAACAAAAAGTATAGTACATTCTGGTCTATATAGATTATGCTTTAAATGATGTTTTATTCTTCCAACTTCACACATACCACTAGCTGAAATAATAACCTTTGGAGTAAGATCTTCATTTAAAGCCCTAGATTCATCTGATGTAGTTACAAAATGTAAATTATCAAATTCTAAAGGATTATTACCTTTTAGCAAATAATTTAAGGCCTCTTTATCATAATATTCTGGATTTTCTTGAAATATTTTTGTTGCACTTACTGCAAGTGGACTATCAACATACACAGGTATTTTTTTAATTTCTTTACCTATTCCACGTTTTTTTGCATATTTATTTATCTCATATAATATTTCTTGAGTTCTTCCTACAGCAAATGAAGGAATTATAAGGTTCCCTCCTCTTTTTATAGTATCTACCATGATATTTATAAATTTTTCAGATTGGTCTTCAAGTGTTCCATGTAATCTATTACCATATGTAGATTCGATTATTAGATGATCTGCCTCTTTTATATACACCGGGTCATTAATAATTGGAATATTAGTGTTACCTAAATCTCCAGTAAATACTATTTTTTCTGTTTTTCCATCTTCGGTTGCATATATTTCAACTATACTTGAACCTAACATATGTCCAGCATCAATTAATTTAAAATATAAATTTTCATTTATTACTATTTCTTGATTATAATCTATACCTTTAAAAAGCTTAAGAGAATCTATTCCATCTTGTGCTGTATACATAGGTTCATTTTCTTTTTTTCCTGCTCTTTTTCTTTTTTTATTAACCCATTCCATCTCTTTTTCTTGTATATGTCCACTATCAGCAAGCATAATACTACAAAGGTCCATAGTAGCATTAGTAGCATATATAGTGCCAGTATATCCCTCTTTGTATAATTTTGGAATTCTACCACTATGATCTATATGTGCATGAGTCAATATAACAAAATCTACTTCATTTATATTAAAAGGAAATTCATCATAATTTAAAATTTGATCTGTAACTTTACCTTGAAACATACCACAATCTACTAAAAATTTTTTACCAGCAGCTTCTACCATATGACATGAGCCAGTTACAGTACGTGCCGCGCCATAAAAAGTTATTTTCATATTCATACCTCTCTTTTATATATTTATATTCTATACTAAAAATATAAAATTATCAATAGTTTTTAAACTACAATTTTGTATCTTACATTAATATAAGTTACAGTTCAGTAAGAAATAAAATAAGCATGGCAAAGGGAGAGCTTTATCTCACTTGGCTATGCTATAACTGTT
>CANQUF010000002.1 GCA_947626975.1 uncultured Clostridia bacterium | reverse complement strand
TATGTAAGATATACATGAAAAAAATCACATTTCAAATATTTTAAATGTGAGAGTGACGAAGGTCACTTTTGTTCTAAATAAAAAACTTATCACTTAATTTTGTCTACATTTGTCGAAAATATATACAAAACAAAATTAATATATTATAATTATATTATCTCCAATTACTTTAAAATAATGTGATTTACTAAAATAGAATATAATTAGAGCAGTATTAATTTACTGCTCTTTATAATGATAAAATTTGTTAATTATGTGTATCAAAACTTCTTTAAAAAATTAAAAAATAGTAAAAATAATTATTATTGAATAAGTAAATTTTGTCGTAATTTTGTCGTAATTTTTTAAAAAAAACTATCAAAAAATAAGAAAAAATAGTAAAAAATAATATATAAAAATATCAAGCCAATCTATATGAAAGGCTTGATGTCAGTACTTATTGATGGAGCTATTAGGGAGAATCGAACTCCCGACCTACAGGTTACGAATCTGTTGCTCTACCAACTGAGCTATAATAGCATATACATATTATATATTTTAAATTGTTAAAATTCAATAAAATGATACAAATATTTTAATATATAAACAAAATTAATTAATAATTATTAACGTAATAACAAATTTATAATAAAAAATCATAAAAATAATGTCAAATAATATAATGTAATAATATATCATATTATTTTTTAGAGGTGAATTATGAGTAAAATAAAAATTTTAGCAATTACTTTTCTTTTTGTTATATTATCTAATACAGTTTTAGGTGCAAGTTATTTATATAATATAAATAAGGATGGTAATAAAGAGAATAATATTATGGAAAATAATAATGTAAATACAAAAGATGAGTCTAGTATAAGTACTGTTGCAAATAGTCCAGAATTTAATTTTCAATCACAATCGCAAATTTTAATGGAACCAGTAAGTGGTAGTATTATATATGAAAATAATGCAGATGAAAGATTAATCCCTGCATCAGTTACGAAAGTTATGACTTTGCTGTTAATTATGGAACAAATTGATTCAGGAAAACTTGCATATACAGATAAAGTAAAATGCAGTACTAAAGCTTCTAAAATGGGAGGCTCTCAAATATGGTTTAAAGAAAATGAAGAACTAACAATAGATGAAGCGTTAAAAGCCATATGTGTAGTTAGTGCCAATGATGTGACTGTAGCAATGGCAGAAAAAATTGGTGGTACAGAAGAAAATTTTGTAAAGATGATGAATGATAAAGCAAAAGAGTTAGGAATGCAAAATACAAATTTTATGAATTGTCATGGTATTGATGAAGAAAATCATTATACATGTGCAAGAGACATAGCCATAATGTCAAGAGAACTAATTATAAAACATCCAGATATTCTAAAATATACTTCAATATGGCAAGATAGTTTAAGAAATGGAGAATTTGGATTAAATAGTACAAATAAGTTAATTAGATATTATGAAGGAGCAACTGGTCTTAAAACAGGATATACTTCAACTGCATTATATAATTTATCTGCTACAGCTACGAGAAATGGTACAACTTTCTTGTCAGTTGTGATGAAAGCACCATCATCTAATATACGTTTAGAAGAAACAAAACAATTATTAGATTATGCATTTTCAAATTATGAAAATAAAGTATTATGTACAGAAAATACAGTTATTGAAAATTTTAAAATTGATAAGAATGTAACTGATTATGCAGAAGTAATAGTAAAAGATACGGTGTCTACATTAATTGAAAAAGGTATTAAAAATGAAACTGTAGAAAATATAACATATAATGAAAATATAACTGCACCTTTAAAAAAAGGTGATGAAGTTGGAAAAATAGAAATATTTGATAAAGAAACAAATGAAAAATTAGGCGAAAGTAAGTTAATTGTAACAAACGAAATAAATAAATCAACGCTTATAGATTATTTAAAAGAAACGTTTTTATGCTTTCTAATAAATAATAAAAGCATTGTATAAATAAAATATAAAATAATTTTCTCACTATAACTTAAATATTTAAGTTAGTAATTGTGGGAAAATTTTTTGTATTGTTACAATAAAATTAAAAATATAGTATACTAAAAAATAAATATATGATAAAATATATAATATAATGGGGGTGAAATTATGTGGACATATATTATTATAGCAATAATCGCAATAATAGCTTTAATTATTATATATATTTTTTCGTTATATAATAGTTTTGTAAAATTAAATAATAAGGTAAAAGAAGCTTTTTCTACAATGGATGTATACTTAAAGAAAAGATGGGATTTAATTCCTAATATAGTAGAAACAGTAAAAGGATATGCAAAACATGAAGAGGGAACTTTAAAAGAAATTGTAAATTTAAGAAATTCTACATATAGTAGTATGTCTAATGATGAAAAAATAAAAGCAAATGAAGAAATGTCTAGAGGTATTAATAAAATTATGGCTATAGCAGAAGCTTATCCTGATTTAAAAGCTAGTGAAAACTTTAAAGATTTGAGTGAACAACTAGCAAAAGTAGAAGAAGATATTGCTAATTCTAGAAAATATTATAATGCTGTAATTAGGATGTACAATAACAAAATTGAGATGTTTCCAAGTAATATTTTTGCAGGAATGTTTGGATATAAAACAAAAACAATGTTTGAAGTAAATGGAAACGAACGAGAAAACATTAAAGTAGAGTTATAATTATGGAGGAATATATGAAAAAAATTGTAAAGAAAGTATCACTTATTTCATTAATTATACTATCTTTTATATGTATTAATTCATCAAAAATTTTTGGAGAAATTAATAAAATTAATTATTCTGATATAAATAAAACTCAAAATTTGCAAATGAAAAATTTATCAATTTCAAATATTGTATTTAAAGACAATTCAAATACATCATCATTAAGTTTTGGACTATCAGGACAAGTTACTAATAATTCTAGTAATGATATAAATTATAATTCAATAGTTTATTACTATGACTCAAATTATAATCTAATAGCAAAATATTCTAATTCAGGAATAGCTATACCTGGAACTAGTACTTTTAATCAAATGTCAAATTTAGATATTTTAGGGAACCATAAAATTAATGAAATAGTCTATTATAGTCTAGAAGTTAGCACTTCTGTTACTAATAGTACATCAAATAATACGCCTAGTAAACTTAGTGAATATAATAGTTTAGATTATGTAATTGATAAATATGATGTTAATATTATAGTTAATGAAAATAATACTCTTGATATAACTGAAACAATTACAGCATATTTTAATGTTTCAAAACATGGAATATATAGGACTATTCCACTAATTAATAATGTTAAAAGATTAGATGGTACGACATCTAAAAATTATGCTAAAATTACAAATTTAAGTATTGATAATGAATATACTACATCAAGAGAAAATGGAAATTATAAAATAAAAATAGGATCTAATAGTAAAACTTTAACAGGAGAGCAAACTTATGTAATAAAATATACTTATAATTTAGGAAAAGATCCAGTAAAAAATTATGATGAGTTATATTATAATATTATTGGAAGTGAATGGGATACAGTTATTGGAAATATAACTTTTAATATTACGATGCCTAAGGAATTTGACTCTAGTAAATTAGGATTTTCATCAGGAAAAGTAGGTTCAACAGATAATAGTAAAATTAAATATAATGTTAATGGAAATAAAATAATAGGAAGTTATGATGGTATTCTTGGTATTAATGAAGCATTAACTATTAGATGTGAACTTGATGAAGGATATTTTGAAAATGTAGATCTTCCATTTAATATCATGGATTATATTATGTTTTTAATTCCTATACTATTTTTAATAATTTCTATACTTTTATGGTATATATTTGGTAGAGATAATAAAGTAGTAGAAACAGTTGAATTTTATCCACCTGAAGGCTTCAATAGCTTAGAACTAGGCTTTTTATATAAAGGTAAGGCAGTTAGTAAAGATGTAGTCTCTTTATTAATATATTTAGCAAATAAAGGGTATATAAAAATATCAGAGTTTGATCAAAAAACTTTATTTTCTACAAAGAAAACTTTTAAAATTACAAAATTAAAAGAATATGATGGAGATAATATTAATGAGAAAATATTTTTAAAAGGTTTGTTTGAAAAAGACCGATTATATAAAAGTATAATGGAAAAAAATCCTGAATTTTATGTAAGCGATGATGAAGCAACATTAGCTACTTTACAAAATAATTTTTATATTACAATGAAAAATATATTAGAAAATATAAATAATAAAGAAAATAAAAAAAGAATATTTAAAAAATCAGTAATAGGTAAAACTATATTTATAGTACTAATGATTATAGCAACATTTGTATTAATTACAGTTCCGGCTCTATTAACATATGGAAATATAGATAATTTAATCATGGCATTGTTATTTCCAGGTTTAGGATTTTCAATAATGATTAAAGATTTAGTAAATGTAAGCACAGGTACAAGTGAGGATAACTCATGCAGTTATTTAATTTGCTCTATTATATTTGGACTAAGTTTTGGTGGAATACCTTGGGGATTTAGTGTGTTACCAGCATTAATTCAAAATTATATTTATTTAATAGGATATATAGTAGGAATATTATGTGTTGTTGGTATGTTTATATGTATACAATACTTACCTAAAAGAACAGAATATGGAAATGAATTATTAGGAAAGATAAAAGGTTTTAAAAATTTCTTAAAAATTGCTGAAAAAGAAAAATTGGAAGAATTAGTTATGCAAAATCCAACTTATTTCTATGATATTCTACCATATACTTATGTATTAGGTATATCAAATAAATGGATTAAAAAATTTGAATCTATAGCAATACAACCACCAAGTTGGTATGATAGTCCTAATTCATTTAATTTTGCTACATTTGGATCATTTTTAGATAATACTATGACTTCAGCGTATCATTCAATGAGTCCTAGTTCATCTGGAGGAGGCTCATCTGGAGGAGGTTCATCTGGAGGAGGCTCTGGAGGAGGAGGCGGTGGCTCTTGGTAAGTCACTTGTAGTATTAATTATAATAAATATTAAATTTCCAAATAATATTTGTTTCAATAAGAGTAGTTATATTAATAATTACATGTAAAAATAGATATATAATGTATATTTAAAATATAATAATGATAGTTACAATAATAATTTCCAATAGCAGGCATAAAAAGACTTGTTATTGGAAATTTATTATTTTTCAAATTATTAGTATACTAAAAAATAAATATATGTTAAAATATATAGTATAATATGAAGCTAAGTATAATTATGGAGGAATATATGTTAAAAATTACAAAAAAGATATCAATATTTTTATTAATTATTTTATTTTTATTTTGTATCTATTCACCCAATATATATGCTTTAACTGAAAATAGTTATACTTTAAAATATACTATATTTTTATTACCAATATTTTTTCTATTAATTTGTATATTTTTAGTATATAAATATGGTAGAGAAGATAAAGTAATAGAAACAGTAGAATTTTATCCACCTAAAGGATTTAATAGTTTAGAAGTAGGTTTTCTATACAAAGGAAAAGCAGATAATGTCGAGGTAGCATCTTTATTAATAGATTTAGCTAATAAAGGATATATTAAAATATCAGAATTTGAAGGTAAGTCCCTATTTTCAAAAATTAATGGATTTAAAATTATAAAGTTAAAAGATTATGATGGAAATAATGTTAATGAAAAAATTTTTCTAGATGGATTATTTGATGGCTCTAAAACGTCTACAACTAATTCTAATGAAATGAGATCATTAAATTTATTTGATACTACTGATAAAATAATAAGGAATATAAATAATAAAGAAAATAAAAACAAAATATTTAAAAAGCCAACACACCTTCAAACTTTACTTATTATAGTAACAATTATACTAACCTATCTTTTAATTACAATTCCAGCATTACTAGTATATAATGCTATAGATATGTTAGCTGTTGCACTTATAATGCCAGGAATTGGGTTTTCACTAATGTTTTGGGTATTAGTTTATGATGGTTTTGAAGATTATAAGAATAATAGAGGTAAATTTAGTAAAATAAAAGCAAAAATATTTATTATTGTTTGGGGATTGTTATTTTCTGGAGTAGGTATAATACCAATATTGTTTAATAATTTTTCTGTGATAATGGGGGATATAACATATTTAATTAATTATATAATAGGTATTGCATGTATTCTTGGTATGTTTATATGTTTAAAATGTTTGTCAAAAAGGCTACCATATGGTAATGAATTATTAGGAAAAATAAAGGGATTTAAAAAATTTATAGAAAATTCTGAAAAAGAACAGTTAGAAGAAATACTTACTAAAGATCCTAATTATTTTTATAATATTATTCCTTATGCTTATGTATTAGGTGTACTTAAAAAATGGACTAAAAAATTTGAATCTATAAATATTCTACCACCAAGCTGGTATGAAACAAGTGATAAATTTGATTTTTTAGAATTTGAGAATTTTATTAGTAGTACTTTGGATTCTTCTAAAGAGCTAGTTTCATCTAGTACCAATTATAATAATGACAATGAATAATAATACAATTTCCAATAGCAGTTTAAATAATACTGTTATTGGAAATTTATTATCTAATTTTAGTTATATTTATTTTTTAAATAATTTAGTAACTCAATAGAATTATTATCCATATTTTTCCCATTTTTCAATAATTTTTCTTGTTGAGTTTTAAGTAAAAAAATCATAGCTTTATCGATATCTTCATATGCAAGTTTTGTTGCAGTATCTACGGTAGGATTAGGATCTCTTGCTATCTTATCAGCAACATAAATAATTTTATCAAGTAAACTCATTGAAATATTTCCAACTGTATGATATAAAACAGCATTGCAAATATCATCATCTAGATTATATAACTCTTTTATAACTACTGCTCCAATATTAGCATGAACAATTTTTTCAAATTCAGGCTCTAGTAGTTCATTAGATAAGTTATATTTTTCTATCCATTTTTTATTTTCATCAATATTAAATTCTTTTGCAATGTCATGTACCATACCAGCAATATATGCTTTTTCTTCATCTATATTGTAGTGTTTAGCTAATTTTTTTGCACAATTAGCTACATTTATACTATGTTCATATCTTCTTGATGATAAAGCATTTTTTAAATCATTATTTATTTTAGTAATATCATACATATAGTATTCACACTCCTTAAAAATATAAATTATAAATTATAAATTATATATTATATATTATTATACAATGAAATAGATAAATTTTATATATAAATTAAAATTTAAATTTATAAAAAAATCCTTTTATAAATTTTTGTTATATTTTTAAGCCATTAGATTATAACCATTATAATGATTTTAAATGTAATGTTTAACAGCTTCTATTTTTAAGTTATTTGAATATTTAGACATAAAATGAGCCCTAATTATTAAACTTATTTTTGTCTAATAATTTGGGCTCACGTTCTATCGTATGATGTTATAAATTAGATATCATTCTTTTATTTGACATCTTCTTTGTGTTATAAATCTGAAAATCATACGGAAGGATCTCATATTCATGAGTAGTTGCAGATTTTTGTAATTCGAGTGCAATTATCATTCCTATATAATCATCATGTTCATCACATACCACAGAAATTTTGTACTTTGATATTTTTTTATTAAGCTTAAATTTTAATTCTGAGTCATTTGTAAAAACTACTTTTATATCTTCTTTTGCAGTATTACGAGGAATTGGTATAAATGCTCGATTTTGAACAAACCAACTTGCCTCATCAAAATCAAGCAAGGTATTTTTTTGGTAACTCTCAAAGTCTTCTCTAATTAATTCCAAAATTGTCATTGTAAAAACCCTCTCTCTAAATTTAGTTAAGATATGTTTATATTCGAACGTATTTAGTATAACACAAAATTAATAGAAAATCAAGTAACTTACAATTATTATTTGATTATTGTTTACATATTAATATCCATACCACTTCTTTTAAAGGCATTTATTAAAGAATTCATATGTTTATCTATTTCATCTTTTAGTAATGTTTTATCATATGAACCTATATTAAATCTAATTGTAACACTTTTTTTGTCTAAAAATTTATTTTTATCATGATATATATCTATAAGAGTGTATTCTAGTAAATATGGTAGATTCAATTTAGTTATAATATTTTCAATATCTTCAAATTTTATGTTTTCATCTACTAATATACTTAAATCAAAATCAACAGTTTGATATTTTGTAACTTTATTATATGTTATATTTTTCTTTTTTATATTATTTAGTTTATCAACTAATAATTCTATTACAACAATATTTGATTTTTTATTTATATTATCAGTAATTCTAGGATGAATTTGTGCAATATATCCTAAAGTAGTATCATCTACTTTTAAAACATATGAATTTACTTTGTTAGTCCATGAATATTTAGACGTTAAGTCAGTTTGAATATATTTTACATTAACATTTTTATATACATAAAATATACTTTCTACTATAGATTTAGCTTTATATAATAAATCTTTAATATCGCCTTTTATACTTGAAAGACCAATAGCTAAAACTTTATTTTCAATGCAATTCTTATTATCAAAATTGTACTTAAAAGTACGCCCAATTTCAAATATATTACAATCTGGAAGATACTTTAAATTGTCATTTATATAGTATAACATCGTAGGTGCCATATTCTCTCTTAGTGTACTGTCAGCTTTATTTAATCCGTTTACTATCTTTAAATTGTCATTAACATTAATATTTAGTGATTTATTTTTTTCTTCACTATACCAAACATAACTATGTATTTCGGATAATCCATATTTTAATGCAAGCATTTCTTTAATATCATATTCTAATTTTCTATCTTCATCATCTTTTAAAGGCTCTACTTTCCAGTAATTTGATTTTGGCTCTATATTATCATAACCATATATTCTTGCTACTTCCTCAACTAAATCAGCTTTATTACTTATATCTTTAGTCGCTCTAAAAGAAGGTACTTCTACTTCTAAGTTATTATTATCTCTTTTTACAGTAAATTTTAAATTTGTTAAAGTTTGAATAATAGTGTTAATATCAATATCTATACCTATATACTTGTCAAAAAATTCTTTAGTAGTATTAATAGTTATTTTTGGATATTTTTTTAAATAAATATCTGTAAAGCAAGATGTAACTTTTACATTACTATCATTATCTTTTAGTATTTTAATAAATCTAGCAGTAGCAAGTCTTGCAAGTTCAGGATCAAGAGCTTTTTCATATCTTGCTGAAGCATCAGTTCTATGTGCAATTTTTAAAGCTGTTTTTCTAATCAAAGTACTATCGAAAGTAGCAGATTCTAAAAATAATGAATTTGTATCTTTAGTAATACTAGAGTTTAAACCTCCCATTATTCCTGCAATTGCAATAGGTTCTTTTTTATTTCTTATCATTAAAGTTCCTTTAGGTAACTGTCTTGTTACATTATCTAAAGTTATAAAATCAGAATTAGAAGTTAATGCTTTTACTTCTATACCATCTACATATCGTTTATCAAAAGCATGCATTGGTTGACCAAGTTCAAGCATAATATAGTTAGTTATATCTGCAAGTAAATTTATACTTCTACTACCTGTATAAAACAATCTTACTTTCATTTTGTAAGGAGAAACTGTTTTTGAAATGTTTTCAACAGTAATACCTGTATATCTATAGCACTCATCCTTATTTTCAACAGATATATCTA
Source organism: uncultured Clostridia bacterium (assembly GCA_947626975.1). Lineage (GTDB taxonomy): Bacteria > Bacillota > Clostridia > TANB77 > CAG-465 > CAG-465. The sequence continues at coordinate 93,662 of CANQUF010000002.1, read as the reverse complement.
ATTTAGGTAGGCTTGTATATTTATCTAAGTTTTCTACCTCTAAAGGTTTTAATTCTCTTTTAGTAATAGCAGCAATTTCTCTTGCTATTCCATAATGTCCCCATAAATCAGGCCTATTTGTTAAAGACTTATTATCTACTTCAAAAACGATATCTTCAAGTGGAATAATTTCTTTTATATCTTTTCCTATTTCTAAGTTATTATCTAAAATCATAACTCCAGAATGATCTAATCCTATTCCAAGTTCTTTTTCAGATAAGCAAACTCCATTACTTTCTATACCATTTAATATAGATTTTTGTATTTGTATACCTTTAACCTTTGAACCACATTTTGCAAAAGGAATTTTATCACCTATTTTTATATTTTTTGCTCCACAAATACTTTGTACTTTCTCATCTTTTATATCCACAATTACTTTTCTTAATTTATCAGAATTATCAATTGATGATATACTTTCAATTCTACCTACAACTACATTAGATGTATCATATCCATATTTTGTAATTGATTCTACTTCTGCTGTTGACATAGTGAAATTGTATATTAAATTTTCTATATCTATACCATCCAAGTCAACAAAATCTTTTATCCAATTAATTGAAATATACATAATAAACTGTTCTCCTTCCTATTTAATTCTCATTTGCTTTAATACTTTTAAATTACCACCGTTTAATAGCCTTAAATCATCTATACCAAATTTCATCATTGCAAGTCTACTAAGTCCAAGCCCAAAAGCAAAGCCAGAATATTTATTTGGATCAATTTCTCCCATTTTTAATACATTTGGATGTATCATACCGCAAGGACATAGTTCAATCCATCCACCATGTTTGCAAACTTTACAACCTACGCCATCACAGTATGGACATTTAATATCAAGTTCAAATCCTGGTTCAACAAAAGGAAAAAATCCTGGTCTTAATCTAACTGTTACATCTTTTTTAAATATTTCGGAAAGAAGTGATTTCATAAAATATATTAAATTAGAAATAGATACATTTTCATCTATCATCATTCCTTCCATTTGAAAGAATGTATTTTCATGAGAAGCATCTAAAGCTTCATTTCTAAAACATCTACCTGGAAAAATTGCTTTTAAAGGTGCACCATATTTTCTCATTATTTTATTTTGCGCTGCAGATGTCTGAGTTTTTAAAAGTTGCCCATTTTCAAGCCAGAAAGTATCTTGCATATCACGTGCAGGATGAAATTTTGGTACATTTACCGCTTCGAAATTATTATATTCTGTTTCAACTTCATTTCCATCTTCTACTGTAAACCCCATAGAAGTAAATATATCCTCTAGTTCTTTTTGTACTATTGTAATTGGATGAAGTGAACCCACATTAATATTAATAGGAACTGTTAAATCAACATGTTTAGTAGAATTAATTTTTAATTCATATTCTTTCTCTTTTAACTCAATTTTTTTCTTTTCAATTTTTTCATTAATATAGTCCCTTAGTTTATTTGCACTTTCTCCTATTTTTTTTCTTTTTTCTTTATCAATATCCTTTAGTCCTTTTAATAATTCAACTATTTCACCTTTTTTTCCTAAATATTCTACACGTAATTTTTCTAACTCTTGTGTAGATGTTATTTCATTTAAAATCCTATTAGCATTTTCTTTTAAATTTTTAATTTTATCTTCCATAAACTCCTACCTTTCTAAAAAAAGTCACTTCGCCCCATAATTAATAGGACGAAATGACTTTAATTCCGCGTTACCACCTAAATTCATTTAGTTTTTATACTAAATGCACTCTTAAAACAGCTATAACAGGCTTACCTGCTTTTTCCTACTGTAATTTCAGAAAAAGACCTCCAAAGTGAAATTTCAATAAAGATATGTTAGTAGACTCTCAGCTTACAATCTACATTCTCTTAAAACATATACCCTTTATCTACTTTGCTTTATCAACGGTTTTAATAATTTAGATGATTATATCACATATGTAAAGTAAAGTCAATTATTATATTTAATAAATAACTTGACTTGATATTTTGTATTTGATACACTATATTATAATATTACAAGGAGAAAAGAAAGTATGAAAAATTTAAAATGTATTGGTATAATATCTTTGATACAACTAATGTCATGGATGTTATTTAGTTTAGTAGACTTTGCTACAGAAAAATATTCTAATGGTTCATATGGAATAATTATTGATATAGCTATTATTTTACTACCTATAACTATAGCTATAATATATTTAGCAAAATTAGAAAAATTAAGTAGTAAACTACAAATAAGTAAATTAAAATTTAATATTATAAATGCTATCGTTTGGATATTTGAGACAATCATAGTAGGTGGATATATATGTTATCTAGTAAATTATCGTAAATGGATTGTTTATCAAAATGTAAATCAATTTTTTGATTTAAATGGTCTTGAATATTTTATATTTGCTTTTATGTTATTAATACTACCAATAATAGTTGTAATTATAACAAAGATAGTTAAATTTATATATACAAAATTAGTGTATAAAGTATGAATATAATTATAGTTATATTTCACAAATGCGACAAAAATATTACTTAAAAATTACATTTTTTGCAAAATTAAAATTATATATTTTTTTTATTGAATAAAACTTAGCAATATGATAGTATATATTTATATTGGAGGTTTGATATGATTAAAATAAGAAAAATAAGTTTTGTATTTTTAATATTAGTATTTACTTTAGTATGCTCTACTAGAATTAACGGTGCTGAAGAAATGCAACTTGAACAAGTAAATGAAAGTATAGCTGTAAATAATAAAGAGCAGTTAAAAGAAAATATAGATAAAGCAGATAATGTTTTAAATAATGAAGATTCTAAATACTATACTGAAGATAGTTTAAATACTTTAAAAGATAATTTAACAAAAGCAAAAGAAGTATTTGATAAAAGTAATGCTACAACAGAAGATGTAGAAAACAGTGTTAAAGATTTAGATGATGCTACAAGTAAATTAGAATTTAATAAACAACTTATTGATGATTTATTAAATACAGTAAATAGTACTAATATTGATAGTTATACTGATGAAGATGCAACTATACTTAGAGAGTCTACACAAGATCTAGAAAGTTTAAAATCTAGTGAAAATATTGATATTGAAAAATTTAAAGAAGTAGATCAAAAAGTAAATAGTGTTTTAAATTTATCAGTAGATCAAACTAGTGATGAGTCTAGTAACGATGATGTTAATGTCGAAGATACTAGTGATAACTCTGTAATCGCTAATAGAATAATTCTTGCAATAATTATAGTTTCTATAGGTGCAATTGGACTTTTATTTTCTCTTATCTGCATTAAGAAAGAAGGAAAAGATAGTAAAAACAAAAAAAACAATAAAAATAATAAAAAAAGCCAAAATAAAAAAGTTAAATAATAGTTGAATAAAAATAATAGCTTTAAGTTCAATTTAAGGCTATTATTTATTATTTTCTAATTTAATAATATTAAAAAATATAAAAAAATTACATTGTTTGCAAAGATGTAATTATGGATACATTTTTATTATAAGAATAATGTTTTTATATATTTTTTTGGAGGTTAGATATGAATAAATTAAAAAAGGTAAGTTTTATATTTTTAGCATTTTGTATTGCTATAGTATCTTTAAACTATATGTATTGTGCTAACATAACAGTAACTTCTTTAAAAACAGGAGATGTAATATATTTTGATAACTCTGGTACCAATTGGAATAATGTAAAAGTATATATTTTTAAAAGTGGTGGTAGTGGATTATTTGAATGGAATGATAGTAAAAGTATGACAAAAATTGAAAATAGCAATATATGGAAATTTGAAATTACTAGTGACTTACAGATTGAAAAAGATACTTATGATTGTGTTATTTTTCATAATGGACAAGGTAATGGAGATAATCAAACTATAGATCTAGGATATATTTCATCAAAATTTGCATATAAATGTAGTGGAAATGGTGAGTATAATAAAAGAAATGGTTATTGGTATTTATATGATAAAACAGATTTAGAAAAACTTTTAAGTGAATGTAACAAATATGAACAACAGTATTATACTCCTAATTCCTGGGAAGAATTCCAACTATCTATTGAAGAAGCTAGAAAAGTTTTAAAAAAAGAAGTAAAGTTAGAAGATGCAAATAACGGTGAACCTGGTTATAAATGTGATTATTTTTATAAACTTAATGAATTAGAACAATCTATACAAAATTTAATTGTAAATAAAGAGTTATTAAAAGAAAAAATAGATAAAGCTAATGAAATAAATATAGACAAATATACAAAAGATTCTGTTAATAATTTAAACAGTGCAATATCAGAAGCTAATTCTAGTTATAATGATACTAATTTGACAGTAGAAAATTTAAAAAAACAACTTGATAATTTAGACAAAGCCATTAATACTTTAAAGCCAAATAAAGATGAACTAAAAGAAAAAATACAAGAGGCTAAGGATACTTTAGATAATGAAGATTTTAAATATTATACTGAAGATAGTTTAAATACCTTAAAAGATAATTTAACTAAAGCAAAAGAAGTATTTGATAATGATAATTCTACAGTAGATAGTGTTGAAGATAGTATTAAAAATTTAGGAGATGCATTAAATAGCTTAGAGTTTAATAAACAAATTCTTGAAGAACTATTAAATGAAGCTAATAATACTAGTTTTGATAAATATACTGATGATACTGTAAATTCTCTTAAAGAGGCTATAAAAGAGGCAGAAGATTTAAAAACAAATGGAAATATATCAATTGAAGAATTTAAAAAAGTAGAGAAAAAAATAAATGATGCATTAAATTCATTAGTAGAAAAGGTTAATAGTGTTAAGAATAATAATCCTATAACTGGTAGTAATATCCTTATTGCAATAATCTTACTTTCTGTTGCATTAATTGTTTTGTTAATAACTTTTATATTTTTAAAAAGAAAGAAAAATAATAAAAAATAATAAAATAACAGCTTTAATTTTTTAATATTAAAGCTGTATTTTTAAATATTTAAATTTTCTTGTTTTGCTCAATTTTTAGAATTTGTTTATATAGTTTTTCTTCATTTGCTGATATTTCATTTGGTATATCAATTTGAACCTTCAATAATAAATCTCCTCTTTCTCCATCCTCAGATATATATCCTTTTTTCTCTACTTTTATTATATCTGATGATTTAATATGTTTTGGTATTAAAATAAATAAAGTTTCATCAAAGACTTTTAATTTATATTTTCCACCTATTATTGCTAAAGCAGGAGATATAGTTATATTTTTTGTCATATTAATACCATCTAATTTATATTCATCATCTTGAAGTAATTTTACATGTATAATTAAATCACCGTTTTTTCCACCATTTTTTCCAGGATTTCCAAGTGCTGCAAGTCTTATACAATCTCCATTTTGAATCCCAATAGGAATATTAATTTTAAAAGTATTTATACCAGTTTTATATGATTTAATTGCAAGTTTTTTCTCAGCTCCAAAAAAGCCTTCTTCTAAAGTAACTTCAATATTAGAAATAATATCTTTGCCTTTTTCAGGCTTTACTCTTGATTTTTTATCATCTTTCGATTTGATATTTGGATTATCGGAAGAAATATCATCTTTTTTTAAGCCTAATATTGTATTTAAAATACCATTTATAATATTTTGACCTGATCTTAATTCATATTTTACATTAGATAGGCTAGAATCTGATTCAATCATACCATAACCTAACTTTGCTACTTGCTTATCATATTTTTTCCTTTTTTCATCTGTTGTTAATATATCATAAGCTTCATTTATATCTTTAAACATAGCTTCAGATTCTGCACTTTTGTTCATATCTGGATGATATTTTTTAGCTAATTTTCTATATGAAAGTTTAATTTCTTCTCTTGAACTTTTTCTATTTACATTTAAAATTTCATAATAATTTTTATATTTCATATATTGCTCCTTCTAAATTATTCTTACTAATTATATCACACAGAAGACTGTGACTCAACTAAAAAATTAGTTTTTTTATAAAAAATAAATTTAGAACAATTTTTTAAAGTAAATTAAAATAAAGATAAACTCCTTTTTACTTAAAAAATAAGTTATGTAATAGTATAATATAAAAAAGTTTAAACTAATATTACTGTATATAATTTTTATATTTTCTAAATTACTAGAAAAGTTTATGTTAAAATTTTATACAAACTTTATTTATAATAAACTTTATTTTAATATTAAGAATAATCTTTAGAATTAAATAATATTTTAACTTGCATTTTTTAAAAAGTTTTAGTATAATAAAACTGTAATATTGGAGGTATATAATGGACATTAATGATGAAAACTTTTTAGAGGCACAAAATATTGTACCTGTTAAAATAGAAGAAGAAATGCAAAAATCATATATAGATTATGCTATGAGTGTTATAGCATCTCGTGCTTTACCTGATGTAAGAGATGGATTAAAACCAGTACATAGAAGAATATTATACTCTATGAGTGAACTTACATTATGGCCAGATAAACCATTTAGAAAATCTGCGGGTATTGTTGGTGAAGTTATGGGAAATTATCACCCTCATGGTGATGCAGCTATATATGATGCACTAGTTCGTTTATCTCAGGATTTTTCTTTAAGATATCCTTTAGTAAATGGTCATGGTAATTTTGGTTCAATTGATAATGATCCACCAGCTGCAATGAGGTATACAGAGGCAAAATTACAAAAAATAGCTTTAGAAATGTTAACTGATATAGATAAAGATACAGTTGATTATGTTCCAAACTATGATGAAAGATTAAAAGAGCCATCAGTTTTACCTGCTGGATTTCCTAATCTTCTTGTAAATGGATCATATGGTATAGCAGTTGGTATGGCATGTAATATTCCACCTCATAATCTTACTGAGGTTATAAATGGTGTATGTGCACAAATAGATAATCCAGATATAACAAACGAAGAATTAATGCAATATATTAAAGGACCAGATTTTCCAACAGGCGCTATAATTGTTGGAAAAGAAGGAATAAAAGAGGCATATACAACTGGAAGAGGAAAAGTGTGTGTAAGATCTAAAGCTGAGATAGAAGAAGATAATAGAGGAAGGTATAGAATAATTGTAAGTGAAATTCCATATCAAGTTAATAAGGCAGCACTTATTGAAAACATTGCAAAACTTGTTCAAGAAAAAGTGGTTGAGGGAATATCTAATTTAAGAGATGAATCAGATAGAACAGGACTTAGAATAGTTATAGAACTAAAAAAGGATGCTAATCCAAATGTTGTACTAAATTTATTGTATAAACATACACAACTTCAAACAACTCAAAGTATGTTAATGTTAGCATTAGTAGATAATCAACCAAGAGTTTTAAAATTAAATGAAATTTTACATTACTATATAAAACACAGAGAAGATATAGTTGTACGTAGGACAAAATTTGATCTTGCAAAAGCAGAAGCAAGGCTTCATATATTAGAAGGATTAAGAATAGCTATAGATCATATTGATGAGATAATTGCAATTATTCGTGCTTCTTATGACGATGCTGCTCAAAGACTTATGCAAAAATTTGGACTTTCAGAAATACAAGCAAATGCAATTTTAGAGATGAGACTTAAAACTTTATCTGGTTTACAAAGAGAGAAAATTGAAGATGAATATAATAGTTTGGTAAGCCTTATTAATCATTTAAAAGCAATTCTTGCTGATGAAAAGTTAGTAACACAGATAGTAAAAGAAGAATTACAAAAAGTAAAAGAACAATATGGGGATGAAAGAAGAACTGAAATTATTCATGGACAAGGTGATATAGATATTGAGAGTTTAATTAAAGAAGAAACAAATATAGTAACACTTACTCACTTTGGATATGTAAAAAGAGTAGCAGCTGATATATACAGATCACAAAAACGTGGTGGTAAGGGACTTACTGCTATGAATACAAGAGAAGATGATTTTGTTGAACATTTATTTGTAACTTCAACTCATGATTATATTATGTTCTTTACTACTACTGGTAGAGCATTTAGACTAAAAGCTTATGAAATACCAGAAGCTGGAAGAACAGCAAAGGGCATAGCAATTGTTAATTTACTCCAACTACAACAAGGTGAAAAAATTGCAGCAGTAATTCCAGTAAGTAATTATGATGAAGAATTATATTTATTAATGGCTACAAGAAATGGATTAATTAAGAAAACTAAACTTTCTGAGTATAGCAATATACGTAAAACAGGAATTCAAGGAATTACACTAAAAGAAGATGATGAATTAATAGATGTAAGGCTTACAGATGGAAATACTAGTATTATAATGGTAACTATTAAGGGAATGTCAATAAGATTTAAAGAGGAAGAAGTAAGAGCAGTAGGTAGAACATCTATGGGTGTTAAAGGTATAAACCTATCACAAGATGATAAAGTTATAGGAATGGAACCTATATCTTCTGATGAGGATTATATTCTTGCAATTACAGAAAATGGATTTGGTAAGAGAACAGAAGTGGAAGAGTACAGAGAACAATCAAGAGCAGGAAAAGGTATACTTACATATAAAACTACTGCAAAAACGGGACATATAATTGGTGTTAAGATTGTAAATGATAAAGATGATATTATGCTTATTACTGATACTGGTGTAGTAATTAGAATAAACGTAAAAGATATAAGTGTACTTGGTAGAAATACTCAAGGTGTAACTCTTATGAGAACATCAGATGGTGGAAAAGTTGTTAATATAGCAAAAATATTAAAAGAAGATGAGGAAGTAGAACAACAACAATAATAATAATAATAAAGGACATGCTTTAGTTTAAGGTGTGTTCTTTTATATTTAAATTAAATGTATCACTTGTTTATAGTTATCATATATAAAGTTTAATTCTTTACTGTAAATATACTCTAAAAATTATATAGCAATCTATTTGTATGAATATTAATACAAATAGGTTGCTATATTTTATATACAGCTACGTTATTAATAAATATACATTAATATAGATTTTGTAATATTAGTTTAACAAAAAAATAATAAAAAAGATACAAAAGTAATTAAAGTTAAAAAAAATACAAATAATTAAGTTGATAGTAATTTATTTGAAACACAAAATATGTTGAAAGATATGTAATAATAATATATATAAATATAAAGGAAAAATTAGGTGAAAAATATGAGTGCAAATGATAAAAAAACAAATAATAAAAATAGAGTTAGCGTAATTACATTTATACTATTTTTAGCTCTAATAGTATCATCTCTTTCATTAGTTGTAATTATAGCAAGAAATAATTTAACTATAGATAATATAATTGGATATTATGTAGATGTAGCTGATGTAAAAACGATTAACTTTAAAGATACAAATCTATATAATGGTGTAAAGGAAAATTTATTAGCACAAGGAATAGAATATACAGAAGATGGGAATATACTAAGTATACAAATAGCAGAAGAAGACATATCAAAAGTAACAAGCCTTAACTTAGCAAGTATGAATATTTTTAATATATCAGGAATAGATAACTTTACAAATTTAACTGATCTAAACTTGGAAGGAAATAAAATAACAGATATATCACCATTAAATAATCTTAATATAGTTACGTTAAATTTAAAAAATAACAAGTTAACAAATACAATAACAAATACAATAACAAATACAAATACATTACCATTAATATTTAAACAATCACAAGATCCAAATAGTAGTATATATACACCAAATAAACTAGTATTATCTAACTGTACAGTATCTCAAGATAATAGTTTAGTTACAGTAAATGATAATATAAATTCTAATGACAATATAACAGTTACAATAAAAGGTGGAACAGCAGATGGTACGACATTAATTCTTACTCATATACCTGATACGTTATCTAAAGAAACTAGTGTAATACCAAAAACAAATACAACAGAAGAAACAAACAAAAAAGAAGAAACAAATAAAACAATTAAATTTGAAGATGAAAATATGTATAACTCAGTAAAGGAAAACTTAATAACACAAGGAATAGAGTATAAAGAAGATATAACTAACAAAACACTAACAATAAAAGATGATAATATAGCAAAAGTTACCACTCTCAATTTAGCAAATAAAAATATTTCTAATATATCAGGAATAGAAAACTTTACAAGTTTAATAAATTTAGATTTATCAGGTAACAAAATATCAGATACAAGTTTACTAAACAATTTAAAAATAGTTAATCTAAATTTAAAAAATAACAGTATTACAGATACAATATCACTTGGTAATACATCATATTATTTACCATTAATATTTACAGAATCTAAAAATACAAATTCAAATTTATACACAGCAAATGAATTAGACGTATATAATTGTACAATATCAGAAGATAAAAAATCAATTATATTAAATGAAGGATTAACTTCAAAAGATACAATAATAGTTATACTAGATGGGGGAATAGCTGATGGTACAACACTTACTATTACAATTAAAGATACAAATACAAAAATATCAAATGATACAGATGAAAATACAAATATAGCAAATACATTAAATGAATCATCTATTTTACCTATATCTACTGCAGATGCTATTACATCTGAAGATGATAGTTCAACTCTTGTAACAATTGAATTTAAAGATAAAAATATGTATGATGCGGTAAAAAGTAATATTGGAAATTCTAAAATTTCTTCATCAGATGATAATAATTTAACTATTGTAATGACAAAAGAAAATATCGGAAAAGTTACAAATCTTAGCTTATCAAGTAAAAATATTTCTGATATATCAGGAATAGATAAATTTACTAGTTTAACTAGATTATATTTATATAGTAATAAAATAGTAAATATAGAAGCATTGAAAAGTTGCACTAAATTGACAGAGTTAAGATTAAATAATAATCAAATAGAAGATATAAGTGCACTTAAAAACTGTACTAAATTGACTTATTTATCTTTATATAGTAATCAAATATCAGATATAAGTGCATTGGAAAGTTGTACTGAATTGACTACATTATATTTAAATAGTAATAAAATAGTAAATATAGAAGCATTGAAAAGTTGTACTGCATTAAATGAATTAAATTTAGGTAGTAATCAAATAGCAGATATAAGTGCATTAGTAAATTGTACTGTATTGACAAAGTTGGAGTTATATAGTAATAAAATAGTAGATATCAGAGTATTAGAAAAATTAATAAATTTAACTTACTTAAATATAGGTAGTAATCAAATAGCAGATATAAGTGCATTGAAAAGTTGTACTGCATTGACAAAGTTGGAGTTATATGGTAATAAAATAACAGATATAGGTGCTTTGAAAAACTGTACTGAATTAAAAGAAATACGTTTACAAGGTAATCAAATAGTAGATACAAATGCATTAGGAAGCTGTACTAAATTGACTACATTACAATTAAATAATAATAAAATAGTAGATGTAAGTGCATTGGGAAGCTGTACAGCATTGACTTATTTATATTTAAATAATAATCAAATAGTAGATGTAAGTACGTTAGGAAGTTGTACTGCATTGAAAACATTACATTTATATAGTAATCAAATAGAAGATATAAGTGCACTGGGAAGTTGTACTGCATTAACTTCGTTATCTTTATATAGTAATCAAATAGAAGACATAAGTGTATTGAAAAGTTGTACTGAATTAACTTCGCTACAATTAGATAATAATAAAATAATACATATAAGTGTTTTGGGGAATTGTACTAAATTGACTAATTTATCTTTATCTAGAAATAAAATAGTAGATATAAGTGCACTGGAAAAATGTACTAAATTGACTTATTTATCTTTATATAGTAATCAAATATCAGATATAAATGCATTGAAAAATTGTACTGCATTGAAAACATTATATTTAGAAAATAATCAAATAGAAGATATAAGTGCATTAAGAAACTGTACTGCATTGAAAGAGTTAAAGTTAACTAGTAATCAAATAGAAGATATAAGTGCGTTGGGAAGTTGTACTGAATTGACTACATTATATTTATATAAAAATAAAATAGAAGATATAAGTGAACTGAAAAACTGTACCAAATTGACTTCGTTATATTTAGAGTCTAATCAAATAGAAGATATAAGTGCATTAGGAAGTTGTACTTCATTAAAATACTTACGTTTAGAGGAAAATCAAATAGCAGACATAAGTGCATTGGAAAGCTGTACTGCATTGACTTCATTAAATTTATCTAAGAATCAAATAACTGATACAATAACTTCAAAAACATATCAACTTCCAACAATTTTTACTGAATCTTTAAATCCTGATTCTGAAATATTTAAATTATATAATGAAAAAAATAAACTAGTTACAAAAAATTGTACTTTATCTAATGATAATAAGTCAATTATAATAAACGATAAATTAAAGATTGGAGATAGTGTAACAGTTTCTTTAAGTGGTAGTGGATGTGCACATAGCACAAAACTTACTTTAAATCTTACAGAAGAATATTTAAAAGAGACTACTCCAACTATAACATATAATAATACAAATTGGACTAATCAAGATGTAACAGCTACAATTAGTTTTGATAAAGAAAATATAAGTGTAAAAGATGCAAATGGAGATTATAATAAAAATATAGAAAATTATACACATTTATTTAAATCTAATGGAAGTTATACATTTGAATATAAAGATGAAGCAAATGAAATTACAGGTTCGGCTACAGCTTCTGTAAAAAATATAGATAAAGTAAACCCAACAGCAAATATAACAAATTCAAATATAACAACAAGATCATTTGACTTAAATATACAAGCTTTAGATAATGAATCAGGTGTAAAGAAAATAGATATATATGTAGATAATACTTTGGAAGGAACAGTATCATATAACAATGATGATACAAATAATAAAGAGCTTACACATAAAATTGATGATTTATTACCAAATACAATACATACAGTATATATAGAAGTAGAAGATAAAGCAGGTAATAAAATATCTACAAAAAATAATGCAATAAGTGTTACCACAGAATCACTTCCAAATATAGAAGAATGTATAGATATTAATTATACTCCAAATACTTGGACAAATGATAATGTAAAAGTAACAATATCACAAAAAGATATCATACCAGAATATTTATCAATAGAATATATTGTAGAAGGTGATAATACCTCAAGTGAAAGTTATAAATTATACGATAGTATATTTACAGTAGACAAAAATTGTAAAATAAAAGCAAGACTTACTGATGGTGCAAATACAAGTGATGAAAAAAGTATAGAGATAACAAACATAGATAAAATAAAACCAAATATAAGTGTAACAAATTCAAATATAACAACAAAATCATTTGACTTAAATATACAAGCTTTAGATAACGAATCAGGAATAGCTAGTATAAAAGTGTATGTAAATGGTGATGAAGTAAAAAGTTATGATTATACAGAAGATAAAGAAGTTAAAGATAAAAATTTAACATATACTGTAGATAACTTAGAACAAAGTAAGGTTTACTCATACTATATAGAAGTAGAAGATAAAGTTGGAAATGTGACAAAAGGAAATGAAGAAGAAATAACAACAAATACAATACCTAGCGGAGAAGATAGTTTAAACGTTATATATACTCCAACTGATTGGACTAATAATACTGTAGAAATTAGTATAGAAAAAATTGCTAATATACAATCTGATTTTACAATAGAATATTTAGTAGAAAAGGAAGATAAAGTAGAAGATATATATACACCATATACAGATAAATTTACAGTAGATGAAAACTGTAAAATAAAAACAAGACTTACAGATGGTAAAAATATAGGTATAGAAAAAGTAGTAGATATAACAAATATTGATAAAACGTTACCTAAAGTCGCAATTACAAATTTAAGTGAGATTAAGCAAAATAGTTTTTCACTTAATTTAATAGGTCAAGATGAAGAGTCTGGTATAAAAGAAATAAGAGTATTTGTAAATGGTAAAAAGGAAAAAGTATATACTTATGATAAACAAAGTGAAAATTTAACAGAAGAAAAACATCAAGAATTTAAATTAGAAAATTTAACTCAAAATACAAACTATACATATTACATAGAAGTAGAAGATCAAGCTGGAAATATAACATCAACAGAAGCTTTAGGAGAGAATGTAACGACAAATAGTATACAAAGTTTAGATGCAGAAATTACATATGAACCACAAAATTGGACAAATAAAAATGTTGAGGTTGCTATAACGCCAAAAATGGATATAAATGAAGATTTAAGTTTACAGTATAAAGTAGAAACCCAAGATGGAAAGAAAATAGTAGAATATACTACATATGAAAATTCATTTGAAGTAAATACAAATTGTGTTGTAAAAGCAAAATTGACAGATGGTATAAATTCAAGTAATGAAGTAACTAAGATAATTACAAATATAGATAAAGAAATACCAAGTATGTCAAATGTAGATGTAACAGATATTACAACAAAATCATTCAAATTAAATATTCATGCCAAAGATGAAGAATCTGGAATAGCTAAAATATATGTGTATTTAGATGATAAAATAATATATACATATGATTATACTTCAGAAGAAACATTAAAAGAAAAAGATATTGTGTATAATGTGGATAACTTAAATGATAATACAAATTATAGATATTATATAGTAATCGAAGATAAAGCAGGAAATACAAGAACATCTAAAGATACATATATTAATAATGAAAAAGTAATAGAAGAAGTTGCACCACAAGTTAGAACTAATGCTATACCAGATATATATGAAAATGTAGATATTAATATATCTCCAAATAGTTGGACAAATGAAAATGTACTAGTTACAATAAATACAATTAATGAGTTAGCAGAGGGAGTTACATTACAGTATAAAGTAGAAGCTCAAGATGGAAAAGAAATAATAGGATATACTACATATGAAAATTCATTTGAAGTAAATACAAATTGTGTTGTAAAAGCAAAATTAACAGATGGAGTAAATGAAAGCTCAGAAATAGAATATAATATTACAAATATAGATAAAACAAACCCTGAAACATTAGAAACAGTGATAAGTAGTATAACACAAAATAAATTTTCAATAGATATAAAAGGAAAAGATGAGGAATCAGGAATAAAAGAAATAAGGGTATATGTAAATGATAAACTTGAGGAAACATATAGTTATGAAAAAAACGAGGATATTAATTTAACAGAAGATATACAAGAAACATTTACGATGTCAGATTTAATACAAGATACAAATTATAAATATTATGTAGAAGTAGAAGATCAAGCTGGAAATATAACATCAACACAAGAATTAAATGATAGTGTAACAACAAGTATAATACAACAGTTAGATGTAGAAGTGTTGCATACACCAGAAAATTGGACAAATAAAAATGTATTAGTTACAATACTTCCAAGTATTAAATTAAATGAAGGCATATACTTAGAATATGAGGTATTAACAAAGGATTCAAAAGTAGTAAGTAAATATAAAAAGTATGAAGAACCTTTTGAAGTAGAAGATAATTATATAATAAAAACAAGACTAACAGATGGAATAAATACAAGTAATGAAAAGTTAGATATAGTAGAAAATATAGATAAAGTAATACCAAATGTAGTAAATGCACAAGTATTAGATATAACTGAAAATTCATTTAAATTACATATAATGGCACAAGATGAAAATTCAGGTGTAAGTAAAATAAGAGTATATTTAAATGATAAAGTTGTAAAAGTATATGAATATACAGAAAACTTAACTAAAGAAAAACAAGAGCAACTAGTAATAGACTCATTAGAAGAAAATACAACATATTCATATTATATAGAAGTAGAAGATAGTGCAGGAAATATAAAAAACTCAAAAAGTATATATAATATTGAAACAGGAGATATACAAGAAGTAGAAGCACCAACTATAACAACAAAAGAAAAAGAAATTAAAAATGTAAATACATCTGATAGTATATACTTTATTATACCAGTATTAATAATTTCATTATTAATAAGTATATATATTAATTTATTATTAAATAAAAAGGATAAAACTAATAATTAGTTTATTATAAAAAAGCAAAAAAATAGTGAATTGGAAATATAACAAATAAATTTCTTATTCGCTATTTTTGCATTTGTTAATAATATATTATTGATAAAAATAATAAATAAATGTTTTTGTATATAAATTTTAATAAAAATTAAAATATTATGTTGTGTAAAAATAGTATAATAGGAATGGAGCCTATATCTTTTGATTAGGGTTATATTTTTGTAATTACAGAAAATGGATTTGGTAAGAGAACAGAAGTGGAAGAGTACAGAGAATAGTCAAGAGCATGAAAAGGTATACTTATATATAAAACTACTGCAAAAATGGGACATATAATCGGTGTTAAGATTGTAAATGATAAAGATGATATTATGCTTATTACTGATACTGGTGTAGTAATTAGAATAAACGTAAAAGATATAAGTGTACTTGGTAGAAATACTCAAGGTGTAACTCTTATGAGAACATCAGATAGTGGAAAAGTTGTTAATATAGCAAAAATATTAAAAGAAGATGAAAAAGTAGAACAACAAAAATAATAATAAAAAACATGCTTTAGTTTTTAGAGTATGTTCTTTTTTCATTAAATAATACACTTTATGCATATATGTAATATTAATGTAATAAAAAAATAATCAAAAAAACAAAAAAATGAGTTAAATGTATATAAATGCATACTTGTAGTATTTGTATAATAAAAGTAAAAAGAAAAAGATGTTGAAATTTGTAAAATAAACATATATTATATATTCTGAATTAAAGGTACAAAATTTAAGGAGGAATATATAATATATGAAAACTAAAAAAGAAATTCAAACAAAAAAAGATGAGAAAAATATAAATGTAAAAGAAATCAAAGATAATCAAAGTACAACTAATAGACAAGATAGGATAAGTATATTTACATTTATTTTATTTTCAATTCTAATTATTTCATCACTTGGATTAGTTGCAGTTATAGCAAGGAATAATTTAACAATTGATAGTATAATTGGATATTATTCTGATGCAGCGGATACTAAAACAATTACTTTTCAAGATGAAAATATGTACAATGCTATAAAAGAAAAGTTAAAAGATAAAATATCATCTTATGAGGATAACACAAAAACAATAAAAATGACACAAGAAAATATTGATAGTATTACAGAGCTTGATCTTCAGTCTAGAAGAATAAGTGATATAACTGGAATAGAAAACTTTACAAGTTTAACTAATTTGTATTTAAATAACAATCAAATAAGTGATATAAGTGGAATAGGAAAGCTTACAAGTTTAACTGAGTTGGATTTATCTTACAATCAAATAAGTGATATAAGTGGAATAGGAAAGCTTACAAGTTTAACTAATTTGGACTTATATCGCAATCAAATAAGTGATATAAGTGTAATAGAAAATCTCACAAGTTTGACTTATTTGAATTTAGGTGACAATCAAATAAGTGATATAAGTGGAATAGAAAAGCTTACATTTTTAAAATCTTTGGAATTAAGTCACAATCAAATAAGTGATATAAGTGTAATAGAAAATCTCACAAGTTTGACTTATTTGTATTTAGGTTATAATCAAATAAGTGATATAAGTGCAATAGGGAAGCTTACAAGTTTAACTAATTTGGACTTATATCGCAATCAAATAAGTGATATAAGTGTAATAGAAAATCTCACAAGTTTGACTTATTTGGATTTAGGTGACAATCAAATAAGTGATATAAGTGCATTAAGAAGTTGTAGTGCATTGACTTCGTTATATTTAAGTAACAATCAAATAAGTGATATAAGTGAAATAGGAAAGCTTACAAGTTTAATTCGTTTAGGTTTAGGTGGCAATCAAATAAGTGATATAAGTGCATTAAGAAGTTGTAGTGCATTGACTTCATTATATTTAGGTAACAATCAAATAAATATTAAAATACAAGATAAAACATATGAGTTACCAACAATTTTTAAAGAATCACAAAAACAAGATTCTAGTATAAAAGATATATATACTGATAAAAAATTAAAATTATCTAATTGTAGCTTATCTGAAGATGGACAATCAATTATACTAAAAGATAATTTAGCCGAAAACGAAACTGCAACAGTAAAAATAATTGGTGGTGCTGCAGATAGAACAACACTTACACTAACATATACAGAAAAAAATGAAAAAGAACCAGTAGCAACAGTAAGTTATGATAATGAAAATTGGACTAAAAATGATGTAACAGCTACAATTTCATTTAATGATGAAAATATAATTGTTACTAATAATGATGGAAAAAATACATATACATTTACTGAAAATGGATATTTTGATTTTACCTGGAAGGATAATATAACTGGAACAACAGGAACACAAAAAGCAATTGTAAAAAATATAGATAAAGAAAAACCTACATTAGGTTATGTAATAGTGTTTGATAAAGAAAAAAACTCAATAAATATAAAAGTATTAGGAGAAGATAAAGAATCAGGAACAAAAAGTATGAAATTATACATTGACGATGAATTAAAAAATGCTTGGACATATGAGGGAAATGACACAGAAGAAAAAACAGAGCAATATTCATTAAAAGAGTTAAAATCTACTCCAGAGTATGGAATAACTATAGAAGTAGAAGATGTAGCAGGAAATGTAAATTATTTAAAAGGTACATATAATATAGAAAAAAGAACAAATACTAGTGAAACAACAAATAACAATGAACAAACAACACCAAATACTCAAAATGAACAAGTAGAAAATGCAAATACATCTGATAGTATATACTTTATTATACCAGTATTAATAATTTCATTATTAATAAGCATATATATTAATTTATCATTAAATAAAAAGAATAAAACTAATAATTAGTTTATTATAAAAGGTAAAAAAATAGTGAATTGGAAATATAACAAATAAATTTCTTATTCACTATTTTTTCGTTATTTAAAAATATATTAACTATTTAAAATAATATACTATTGATACAAAATAATAAAAAAATGTTTTTAATGTGTAATTTTTAACTAAAAAACTATATATTATGTTGTGTACAAGTACTATAATATGTTATAATTATAATTGTTAAAGTATTTCTAATAGTAGCAGGTAATATTTACATGAGGAAAGTCCTGACACCGTAGGGCAATAGTGCTAGATAACGTCTAGTGGGAGTGATCCTAAGGAAAGTGCAACAGAAAATAACCGCTTTTTTGATAATAGATGATACCATATTTTTAACTTCTTCTATATTTTATATTAAATTGTCAAAATTCCTTTGACTATAATATATTCTTCTTATTTCCATTACATTGCCTTTTACAATATAAAATATTGTATAGTTCTTTACATTAATTTTATAATACTTAATTCCTTCACTTTTAATTGTTTTAAAAATTTCATATGATTCTGGAGCATTACTCCTTATTTCAATTTGTTTTACTACTTCATTATAAAAATTATCAGCGGCTATTTTATTCCTAAGTTCATATGTAATATAGTACAAAATATTATTAAATTGTGAAATAAATGTTGGAAGATATCTTATTTCATATTTTTTATTTGCCATCAATTATCTTCCTTGCCATTTGTTTCATTTCTTCATGAGAATAATATTTAGTATTAGAATTATTAGATTCTTCCTCTGCTTCTTCTAGAGCTTTTTCAATATCTATAACTCCAAATCTAGCTTCTAGAGCTTTTTCTTCGTCTAAAACTTTTAACATTTTTGCATATTTTTCTAAACTTAATACTACCATTGAACCATACCCATTTTTTGTTAAATATACTGCTTCATCTTCTTTTAAAACTAATTCCTCTATCTCTGGATATTTATTTCTTAAATCTGACACAGGTCTAATATTAATCATAATTCATACTCTCCTTTATAAATACTATCAATATTTTATCATTATTTTATCTTGAAATCAACTATTTTAATAAAATATTTTTATAATTTATTCATATATTATTAGTCTTTTCATTATAATTTATTAACTTTAACTAAAAAAATACATCTTTTTTTTATATCTTTTATTTATAATTATATTTCTCTTTTAATGCATTCAAATACTAAATTAATTGCATCATAGAAACCTATTTTATAAAATTTCTCGTTCTCATAAGAACCAATTACATTTACTTTAGACTTTGATATATCGTCATTTGAAAATTCTTAAATTTAAGTGTATTTGTCAATGTGTTTTTAAGGAGTATATACACATTGACGATGAATTAAAAAATACTTGGACATATGAGAGAAATGACACAGAAGAAAAAATAAATACTAATGAAACAACAAATAACAATGAACAAGTAGAAAATGTAAATACATCTGATAGTATATATATTAATTTATCATTAAATAAAAAGGATAAAACTAATAATTAGTTTATTATAAAAGGTTAAAAAATAGTGAATTTGAAATATAACAAATAAATTTCTTATTCGCTATTTTTGCATTTGTTAATAATATATTATTGATAAAAATAATAAATAATTGCTTTTATATATAAATTTTAACAAAAAATTAGATATTATGTTGCGTAAAAACACTATAGTATGTTATAATTATAATTGTTAAAGTATTTCTAATAGTCGCATGTATATATAATACATGAGGAAAGTCCGGACACCGTAGGGCAATAGTGCTAGATAACGTCTAGTGGGAGTGATCCTAAGGAAAGTGCAACAGAAAATAACCGCCAGTTAACTGGTAAGGGTGAAAATGCGAGGTAAGAGCTCACATACTTATTTGGAGACATATAAGTAGTGTAAACCCCACTTGGTGCAACACCAAAATAAAAAGGTTAAGATGGCCCGTCGTCTTTTGTGGTTGGTGGCTTGAGGTATATAGTGATATATATCCTAGATAAATGACTATTTAAAACAGAATCCGGCTTATGAAATACTTTAACATATATAATAAAATAGCTTATATCTATAATTTTATAAAAATCTTCTATAAAAATCTTTTATATAATTGACAATATTTTTTTTTTGTATTATACTAAAATATGTAAAGTATAATTATTTAGAAATGAGGAATATGTATGGAATTTAAAGCTTTAGATGGTAAACAAGTTGAAGTACAAGTAAATGATAAAAAATATTTAAGACATGCAATACAAACACATT
This sequence comes from uncultured Clostridia bacterium, assembly GCA_947626975.1. Lineage (GTDB taxonomy): Bacteria > Bacillota > Clostridia > TANB77 > CAG-465 > CAG-465. The sequence goes on along the minus strand of CANQUF010000002.1, from coordinate 72,553 downwards.
ATATACAACTTGGTGAAAGTTATATAGATATAATTGAAAAATATGTAAAACCTATTTATGAAGAAAATGATATTATTTCAATTAGCGAAAAGATAATATCTTTATGTCAAAAAAGAGTAGTATACAAGAAGGATATGAAAGTAGGCCCACTTGCTAAATTTTTATCAAAGTTTGCAATGAGAAGTGATGCAGGTGTTGGTGTGGACAATCCATATAAGATGCAATTTGCAATAAATTTATGCGGAAGATTAAAAGTAATTTGGGCAGCAATTGCTGGAGGATTTTGTAAAATATTTAGAAAAAGAGGTGTATTTTACAAAATAGTCGGACCAGAAGTTAGTGGACTTGATGGATTTTATGGACATGTATTTAAAGAATATTCTGAATTTGGAATAAGAATTCCTCATGATTCTAAAGGAGTATGCAACGAAATATATGAAAAGTTAGGCGTAAAGGCAATGATAGTTGATGCAAACGATTTTAATGTAGAAATATTAGGAAAAGCTGATAGTATAGATTATGATGATGAAGTTTTACGCAAAATGATAAAAGATAATCCAGCAGGTCAAGAAAAAACATTAACTCCTATAGTTTTAATTAGAGAGTCAAATAAATAAATTATGTATAAGTTATACAAATAAATAGTATATATGTTATAAAGTTTGAGTAATATATTTGGAGGAATATAATGTCTGAGGATAAAAATAAAATAAATGAAGATATCAATTCAAATGAAAATGATGATAGTGAAAAATCAGAATTAAATAATAATCAAATCCTTGAAACAAAAAATAAAGAAGAAATAAAAGAAGATAAAAAAGAAGATACAAAAAATAAACTTGTTATAAATTCAAATTCAAAAAACAAAAAATATACTAAGATAGTTTTAATTTCGGTAATTTCTTTTTTGGCTTTAATTATAATTTCATTGGTAAGTATAGTATGTATAAATAAGTTTAATAAGAATGTATATAAAAATATATATTTATATGAAATTAATTTATCTGGAAAAAGTAGAGATCAATTAGAAGAAGTTGTAAATGAATTATCAAATAATGTTGATAATAAAAAAATAGATGTATATCAAGACGATGAAATTATATATTCTATAAATGCAAATGATGTAAATCTTAAAATAGATGTACAAAAAACTTTAGATAATATAATGAGTATAGGAAGAACTGGAAATATTATAAATGATAATATAGAAATTATTAAATTATTCTTTGGTTCAAAAAAAATAAAACCTGAATTTACATATGATAATGGTAAATTTGATGAAGCATTAAAAAATATAAAGTTAAGTATAAAAGATTTATATTCAGATGATAGCTATAGTGTGGATGAAAAAAATCATAAATTAGTTATAGTAAGAGGAAAAACTGGAAATTCAATTGATACTGATTTAATAAAAGATAAAATTTTACAAAATTTTATAGATAAAGATAGTATTAGTTACACATTAGAGTTAATAACTGAAAATCCAAAAGAATTGGATGTACATCAAGTATATAATGAAGTAAAAAGAGAAGCAAAAGACGCATATATAGATGAGAGTGTAAGTCCAGTAAATTATGTAAGTGAAGTAGTAGGATATGATTTTGATATCGAGGAATTAAATAATTTATTATCACTCCCTGAAAATAAAGAACAAGGAAAAACAATAGAATTTAATTTAAAAGTAATAGAACCATCTAAAAAATTGGCTGATATTGCACCATTTAATGATTTACTTGCTACATATACAACATATTTTCCTACTGGTGATACTGCAAGATGTAATAATTTAAGAATAGCGCTTTCATATATGAATGGAATTGTAATTATGCCAGGTCAGGTTTATTCGTATAATAATAATATAGGTGATACTACATATTCAAAAGGATATTTACCAGCTGCTACTTTTAAAGGTGGAACTACAGTAAATGAGCTTGGAGGAGGAATTTGTCAAACAGTATCTACATTATATAACGTAGCTTTATATGCAAATTTAGAAATAGTTGAAAGACATCAGCATGGATTACCTGTAGGATATGTTCCACCAAGTAGAGATGCAACAGTGTATAGTCCATCTCTTGATTTTAAATTTAAAAATACTAGAAAATATCCAGTTAAAATAGTAACATCATATAATACGGGTAGCTTAACTGTTAGCATTTATGGTACAAAAGAAGATAAAGAATATGAGGTAATAATATCACACAATTACTTATCTACTATTCCTGCACCTGTAAATTACATATATGATACTAACTTAGCACCAGGGCAACAAGTTGTAGTAAGTAATGGAGCAAATGGATATACTTCTGAGGCATATATAACTAAAAAATTAAATGGAGTTGTAGTAAGCTCTTCACTATTATCTAGTGATAAATATAACGCTCAAGCAAAAATTATTAGAGTTGGAGCGGGTGGAAGTTAAAAAGGAGAATAAAATATGGAACCTTTAATACAAATGAATAAATTTCAAGTAGTAGATATGCCAGGAATGAATACATTAGCTTTTTTAGTTGAAAATAATAATGTTGAAACTGAAAATTCAGGACTATATCTACAAAAAATTGAATCTGTAAATGTTGAAGATAATGGAAAAATAAAAAAAGAATTTAATGTGTTAAAATCTTCAGAAGATGAAAAACAGACAATAGTACTACTAACACTTACTCATTCTAAAGCAGTTATTAGTACAGGAGAATTGGATTCAAAAGGATTTAAAGCAATTGAAACTAATGTACCAGTAAATTATGGCTCATTATATAATCAATCTAGTGTACAGTATAAAGAAGTAAATTATACACCTGATATGAAAAGAAATTTTTCAATAATTGATACTCAGTCAGGAGAAGAAATAAAACCGGTATTGTACAATGATCCTGCAACTGGTGAAGTAAAAGGCAAATGTAAAATAATGCCAAATAAACCATATATAATTTTAGAAGTTGTAGATGATTAATAATAAAAATTTTGTATGTTAATATAAGGAGGAAAGTTATGCCAAAAATTCATGTATCGTCTGGTAATTTTGAAATAGATAGAGGTAGAGAAACTAAATTTATACCAAAGGATAAGAAGATAATAAATTTAGGCCAAGTTAGAAATATAAAGAAAGAAAATATAAATAAAGAAGAGACAAATGAAGGTATTCAACATGGTGAAAATGATATGATTATATAGTAAATTGTATATGTATCATAGATATATAGTTATATATCTATGATACATTATGATATAAAAGTAGGAGAAGATATATGAGAGATAAATTATATAAAATGAAAAAGGATGCAATACCTTTTTTAATAGTATATATTTTATTTGATTTAGTTATTGGTGGAGCTTTAGTTGTGTCGTATAAAAATCTTGACCCATCTTTAAGTGGATTAGATAGAATAACAAAAATATTTAGTGATTTTGTACCTAATATTACTTCATTTAAGTTTTTTACCGCTATATTTGTAGATTTTGCAGGATTTATGAAACTGTCGTTTTGGTTTTTAGTTGCTTTTGTAATAATGTTTATTGCATGGCAAATAAAATTTGCACAACAATATGATTATGAAGGTGTTGAAAATGGTTCAAGTGATTGGGCAAAAGGTGGAGAAGAATTTAGAAAGTTACCTGATGGAAGAGAAATATTAAATAGAAAATCTGGATTTATACTAAGTAAGGATCATTATTTAGGTACAGATTTAAAAAAGGTTATAATAAATAAAAATGTATTAGTAGTTGGACGGTTCGGGTTCAGGTAAATCTGCATGTTACATTAAACCTAATATATTACAAATGCTAGGTTCATATGTTATAACTGACCCAAAAGGTGAATTATATAGAGAAACATCAGGATTCTTAAAAGCAAATGGATATGAAGTTAGAGCTTTTAATTTAGTAAATCCTGAATATAGTGATAGATATAATCCACTATCACATATAATAGATCATCAGAGTGTTGACGTATTAGCAGAGACAATCGTTGTGGGCGCCAAAAAAGGAATGACTTCAAATGATCCTTTCTGGGATGATACTGCAAAAATGTTACTTAAGGCATGTATATATTATGTTATATCTGTTTTACCTGAAGAAGAACAAAATATATCTAGTTGTCTTAATATTATAAGAGCAGGTGGAGCCGATGATTCTATATTTAAAAAATTATTCCTAGATGAGTTAAAACCAGAGCATCCAGGAAGAAAAGAATATGAAAACTTTAGTACATCTGCTGACAAAACAATGCAGAGTATAATCATATCTACAATATCTAAAATTAGTACTTTTGATACACCAGCTATGCAAAGAATAACTACTTCAAATAATATAGATTTTGATGAATTAGGTAAGAAAAAGATAGCTATGTATGTAATCACTTCTACATCTGATAGTACATATGATTTTGTATCTACAATGTTTTTTAGCCAAATGTTACAAAAATTATTTTTACAAGCAGATAGAAATGGTGGAACTTTAAAAAATCAAGTATACTTTTTATTAGATGAATTTCCAAATATAGGTCAAATACCTGATTTTAATAAAAAACTTAGTGTAACTAGAAGTATGGGTATTAGTATATCAATTGCTGTTCAAGCACTTGATCAATTAGAAGCACTATATAAAGAACAATATGAGACTATAATAGGTAACTGTGATACACAATTATTTTTAGGAAGTCAATCTATTAAGACTTGCGAATATTTTAATAAAAGTTTAGGACAGAAAACTATAAAGTTTAAGAGTAAATCTATAAATAAGGATAAGACAGAAAGAGAAAAGCAAGGAGTATCCTTTAGTGAACAACGCCAAGGTAGAGATCTTATGACAATAGATGAACTAAAAAGATTAAATACTGATGAAGAAATTTTAATAGTAAGAACATTAAAACCTATAAAAGCTAAAAAAGCATGGTATTTTAGATATCATCCATTAAGAGATGAAATAAAAAAATATGAAATACATGATATAACAGAAATGCCAAAAACTGAGAATGTTCCTATAAGAATAATGGATGTAAGAGCGCATTTAAATCAAAGAGAAAGATTAGTAAGAGAACGCTTACAAAAAATAGATAAAAAAGATGATATAAGTTTTGATAATATGCCAACCGAGTCAGATATGCTTGAAAATCGTAATCCATCTAATAATATAGGAAGTGTTACAAATATTAATAATTCAAATAGTCAGTTAAGTAATGCAGTTAATACGCAACAAGAAAATGATGATTTTGATCTTCAAAAAGAGCTTGAGAAAAAATTTGATGAACTATTTGGAACAACAGATAATGATTAAAAATATAACAACTATAGATAATAGGTCTATAGTTGTTTTTTTGCCTAAATTCAATTTATAATCTGTTAATATCACAGTTTTTATAAAAAAATCATATACTTAAGTACAAGCTATAAAAAATAATTTAAAGATACTAATTAATAGTAATTAGATAATATATAAAGTACTAATTGACAGAATTCATCTACTTTTCAAGTATTTAAAGAAAGTAATTTCAAAAAATATGAAAGAAGTGAAGTGTAATATGAATGATAAAGTGAAAAAATGGCTAAAATATGCTGGTATTAGAGCAATAAAAACAGTTGCTCAGACAGCTATAGCAACTGTTCAATCTTCTGCAGTAATAGGAAGTATAAATTGGATTATGGTTATAACATCGTCATTATTAGCAGGATTTTTATCATTATTATCAAGTGTTAGAGGTCTACCTGAACTAGAAGAGAAAAATACACAATAAAGTAAAGTGGAGATTATATTTTAGTTATTAAAGTAGATTAATTCTAAGATTTAATTAACTAACTTAAATAATAGTAACAAAATTGTAAAATAAAAAATAAAATATATTAGTAAAAAAGAAAGGAAATGAAAAAATATGAATGAAGAAGATAAAAAGAATGAAGAAATAGATAAAGATTTTAAAGGTCAAACGTATAATATAGAGGAGGAAGAGTAATGAATCTATCAGAATTTTGTAATTGGGGACTAGCCCAAGGAAGTGTTGCAAATCCAGCACCTAATTATAAATATAAAGGTCAATGTGTATCTTTAATTCAACAATATTTATATCAAGTGTTTGGTATGCCATTTAAAGCAAGAGGAAATGCAAAAGATTGGGAATATAACATTCCTAGTGGATTTACTAAATTATCTTCAAATACAAAATTACAAAATGGAGATATTCTTGTATATGATGGAAGTTATGGCGGTGGATATGGCCATATAGCTTTAATAGATGCAAATGGAAGATTTTATGATCAAAATGGTATAAAAGCATTAGCCATAGCATATAGATCTAATCCTTTTACAGGATATAGATGTATTTTAAGACCAAATGATCAGTCAAAAATAGGAAGTAGTAATAATAATTCTACAGAATTTACTGTAAGGGTGGACAAATCTTTAGCAGCTGTAAGAATTGAACCAAATTCAAATTCGCAACAATCAGGTAGTAAACTGTTATATAAAGGAGATACTTTTAAAGCTATAGATACAGTTACAGGTGAAAATGTAGGAGGAAATAACATTTGGTATAAATCATGGAAGGGAAATTATGTATGGTCTGGTGGATGTACTAGATTATAATACAATTTAATTATATAACTAAAAAGGATATTTAAAGTAAATTTTAAATATTCTTTTTATAATATTTAAAATTTATAAATATAATAAAAAATTATTGAAAAATAACATAGGTATGATATACTATATAAGGTGATTAAAATATGGCAAAGTTATATTTTAGATATGGAACTATGGGGTCTGGAAAATCTATAGATTTACTAAAAGTAGCATATAATTATGAAGAAAGAGGTCAAACTTGTTTGTTAATTGTTCCATCAATAGATGATAGAAATGGCGTTGGAAAAGTATCAACAAGGATAGGACTATCAAGAGAGGCTGTTATTTGCTATCCTGATACAGATGTATATAAATATATATATGAGTTAGATAAAAAAATTAATTGTATTCTAGTAGATGAGTGTAATTTTTTGACAAAAAATCAGGTAAGACAATTATCTGATGTTGTTGATAAATTAAATATACCTGTAATTTGTTATGGATTAAGATCTGATTTTAGATGTGAATTATTTGAAGGTTCAGCTGAATTAATGGCAATAGCTGACAAAATTGAAGAAATAAAAACTATATGTGAATGCGGAAAAAAAGCAACTATAAATATGCGATATCAAAACGGAAAAGTTATAACAAGTGGCGATAAAATAGTTGTAGGTGGAAATGAATTATATAAAGCAGTATGTAGAAAATGTTATAAAAAATATACTGGTGAAATTAAATAAGGTATAATTTAGTATTGAGCAAAATAGTATATAATTATACAATTTTTTTAAAATATGAAAGTTGTATTATTGAAGTTATTGTAGTATAATTTTACTATAGAATAAAATTGGGGGAAAACATGAGTAAAAATAAATCATTATTAATTATTATTATAGTTATAGTTTCATTACTAATTATTGGTTGTATAGGATATCTAGTGTTTGATAATTCTAATAGAATAAATCAAGGAAAATTTAGAGTAAATGATGCAATGATTCAGTCAAAAGTAGAAGTTGAAGAAGTACAAGATAATATTGCAGATACCAAAAATATTGCAGATATGTCTTTAGATTTAACTCAAACAAATAAATTATCTTTACTTCTTACAAAAGATGTAAAGATTAAAGAGTTATATATTAGTGATATAACATTAAAAGAACCTAATTTAAAAGGAAATTTAGGGTTATATATAAAGAGTAATGAAGATGATATATTACTTAGTGAATGTGGAACTAGAATAGATGTACCATATGAAGAATATCAAGATCAATATTTAATTGAAATTGGAGTAAATAATAATAAATTTTTGAAATCTGCTAAAATTCCAGATAATGTTGATACAGTAGTTTTTGATGGAACAATATTAAAACTACTAAATTTAAATGTTTCAGATTTAAAATTTGAAATAAGTTTTAATTTAAATATAGTTGATGAATTCGATAATGCAACTAAGTGTAAGATTACAATTAAGGCACCAGAGGATGACTTAAGTTCAAACGGTATAGTAGTTATACATGAAGATCTTAATGATTATATATTTAAGAAGGGTAAAAATAATTAAAATTAAATAAAAATATATAAAAATATATAAAAATATATAAAAATATATAAATATTATTAATCATTTACTATTTTATTATTTTATTATATATACATACTTGAAATTTTTAGAGAATTAGTGTATAATGTAGCTACCATCAAATGATAGAGTACTGTAAACCTTGTCAGGTCCGGAAGGAAGCAGCAATACACAAATACTCTATGTATTTGATGGCCTTTTTATATTTTAATCTTGGAGGTATAAATATATGTCATATATTACTTTATATAGAAAATATAGACCAACTACATTTTGTGATATTGTAGGACAAGAAAATATCACTAAGATATTAAAAAGTCAAATAAAGTCTGGTAAAATTTCTCATGCATATTTATTTAGTGGTACAAGAGGTACTGGAAAAACTTCAGCTGCAAAGGTATTTGCTAGAGCAATAAATTGTTTGCACCCTCATGATGGAGAACCTTGCAATGAATGTGAAGTATGTAAGAGTATTTTAAATTCTACTTCTACAGATGTTGTAGAAATGGACGCAGCTTCAAATAACAGTGTAGAGAATATTAGACAAATAAGGCAAGAAGTTGTTTATGCTACTATAGATGTAAAATATAGAGTATATATAATAGATGAAGCACATATGCTTACAACTAGTGCATTTAATGCTTTACTTAAAACATTAGAAGAACCACCTCAAAATGTAATATTTATTCTTGCAACCACAGAGCAACACAAGATACCAGTAACTATCTTATCAAGATGTCTTAGATTTGAATTTAATAGAATTTCAACTGAAGATATTCTAAGAAGATTACAATATGTGGCATCTACAGAAAATATAAAATATGAAGATAAAGCACTAGAATATATTGCAAAAATTTCAGATGGAGCAATGAGAGATGCTTTAAGTATATTAGATAGATGTATATCAGAAGATAACGATATATTGAAGTTAGAAGATATTACTAGAATAATTGGTCGAGTCGATTTAGAAGTAATAAATAATATAGTAGATAATATAATAAATTATAATAGTATAGAAACTATAAAAAGTATTGATTTAATAATAAAAAAAGGTAGAGATTTAAAACAAGTTATTTTTCAAATTACTGAAAGTTTTTTAGATAAATTAATTAATTGTGATGATAATAATTTAAAAGAGAGATTGATAAATATAATTGATAAGCTTTCAAAATTAGATAATGATATTAAAAATTCATTAAATCCTAATATTTTAGTTAAAGCAACTATGATTGAAATTTGTAATATAGATAATACTAAATTAAAAAGTGAAAGCAAAAATCCTGCTAATATAGTAGATACAGAGATAATTTCAGAATTAAGAAGTAAAATTAATGTATTAGAAAAGCAAGTGTTGGAATTAACACAAAATAAAACTATTTTGAAAAAAGAAGAAAGTAATACAAATAATAATGAAAGAGTTTATAATAGTAAAATAGAAAATGTTGAAAGTGTGGATAATTTACCTAAAATACAAACGTCAAATACTATAAATTTTACTAATTATAAAAATATTAAAAATGAAGATAGTTTAAAAAAACAAATATTAGATCAAGGAGATATAAAAGTATATTCTGCAATTGCCGGTACTAATATACTTGAAAATAATGATAATATAGTTGTTGTAACAAATAATTCTTTTGCTTTTGATATACTAAATACTGAAAACAGTATAAATATAATAAAGCAAGCAATAGAAAGTATATATAATATCAAAAAAGAAGTTTTAATATATTTAAATAAAGACAGTGATAAGAAGAATAAAGTAGAACAATTTTTTGATGAAAATAATATTGATTATAAAAAAATAGATTGAAAAAATACAATATATATATTATAATTAGAGTTATTAAGAAAGGATGGTAAATATGGGAAAATTTGGAGGATTTCCAGGTGGAGGATTTGGAAATATGCAAAATTTAATTAAACAGGCTCAAAAAATGCAAACTGATATACAAAATAAACAAGCTGAAGTGGCAAAAAAAGAAATAGAGACTTCTGCTGGTGGTGGTGCAGTTATAGTTAAAGCAACAGGTGATAAAAAAATAAAAGAGGTAATTATAAAACCAGAGGTTGTAGATAAAGATGATGTTGAAATGTTACAAGATTTAATAATTACAGCAGTTAATGAAGCATTAAACAAAGCTGACTCAATGATGCAAGCAGAACTTGGTCAATATAATGTTCCTGGAATGTTTTAGGTAAATTATGTATTCAGAAAATATTACAAAACTTATAAATCAATTTGAAAAGCTACCAGGAATAGGCCATAAAACTGCAGTAAGACTTGCCTTTTATATATTAGAATCACCTTTTAATGTAGCAGAGACATTTAGTAAAACTTTACTTGAAGCAAGAAGTAAAATAAAGTTTTGTTCTATTTGTTATAATATAACTGAAAATGATCCTTGTGATATTTGCAGTAATAACAAAAGAGATGATAGTGTAATTTGTGTTGTAGAAAATGTAAAAGATGTAATAGCTATGGAAAAAACACATGAATATAAAGGAAAGTATCATGTATTGCATGGCTCTATATCACCTATGAATAATGTTACAGCAGGCGATATTAAAATAAAAGAATTACTTGAGAGATTAAAAGATGATAAAATAAAAGAAATAATTCTTGCTACTAATCCAACAATTGAAGGAGAAGCAACATCTATGTATATATCTAGGCTTATAAAGCCACTTGGAATAAAAGTTACAAGGATAGCTCATGGAATACCAGTAGGTGGAGATTTGGAATATACTGATGAAATTACTTTAATAAGAGCACTCGAGGGAAGAATAGAAATGTAAAATAATATATTAATTAAAAAGCTGTTATTTATCCCAGCTTTTTATTTTTTTAAAAAGAAAGTCTAACATAGTAGTTAAACTTTCTTATACTTAATTTATATATAATTTTAAATAGATTAAGTAATATAAATATAAAATAATATATATAAACTATGAAACATAGTTATATAAATATTATTAGTAAAAAATTAAATATTATGTAAAAAAATATAAAAATAAAAATTATAATTATAATTAAAAAATATTTTATAGATTAAATTTATTATTTTTTGGATTTATATAATGTTTTGCTCTTTTATAATAACCTATTTTTCATATATAAATTAATTAATATTTATATAAAAACTTTAATATTAAACTAATATATAATTACAAATACAAAAATGTTACAATCATTACAAATAAGTTTCATAAAAATTAAAAATATTTCAAAAAAGTATGGAAAAAACTTTTTTTACATGATATAATATATCCGAAATTTAAATATAGGGGTGTTATATATGAACGATAAAAAGATTTTAATTGTTGATGATGAAAAACCAATAGTAGAAATATTAAAATTTAATTTGGAAAAAGAAGGATTTTCTACTGTTATGGCCTATGATGGAGAAGAAGCAATAAAAATAGCTTTATCTGTAAAGCCAAGTCTTATATTGCTCGATTTAATGCTACCAAAAATTGATGGGTTTAATGTATGTAAGGAAATAAGAAAGAGCCTTACTTGTCCTATAATTATGCTTACTGCTAAAGAGGAAGTAGTTGATAAAATAATTGGGCTTGAGCTTGGTGCTGATGATTATATAACAAAACCTTTTAGTGTTAGAGAAGTAATAGCAAGAGTAAAAGCAAATTTAAGGAAACATGTTATTGTTGATTCTGAAAATAATCAAGATGACTTAAATAAAATAAAAATAAAAGATATGATTATAGATCCAGAAAGATATATAGCAATTATAGGAAATAAAAATATAGATCTTACAATTAAGGAATTTGAACTTCTTAAAATGCTATCATCTGCTCCAAATCAGGTATTTACAAGAGAGCAGATACTAAGAGGAGTATGGGGATATGATTTTTATGGCGACGCAAGGACAGTTGATGTAACAATAAGGCGTTTAAGAGAAAAAATTGAAAAAAATTCAGCTGATCCCCAATATGTACAAACAAAAAGGGGTATGGGATATTACGTTTCAAACTAATTTTAGAAATTAGGTGAATATATGAAAAATTCAATTAAAAGTTCTATTATAATATCTAATTTATGTATAGTAGTTATAGCATATATAACTACTTTAGCTTTATCATCTAATATTACAGAAATTATATCAATAAAAAATCTACTTTTACTTTTGATATATATATTAATATCAGTTGTTTTAAATAGCATAATATCTAATCTCATAACAATTCCACTAAAAAAAATTACTAGAAATATGAATATTGTAGCAAGTGGAAAATTACATGAACCAAAACACTTAGAAGAATACGTTAAATTTTTAGAAATACAAGATTTAGTTAATGAGTATAGAAAAATGATGGCCTTAATTAATAAAAATAGTTTTGATTTAAATGGACAAAAAAGTAAAACTGAAATAATTTTAGAGCATATGGCTGATGGAGTTGTAGCTTTTAATATTTCTAAAAAGGTAATTCATATAAATAAATCAGCATTAAGGTTACTAGAACTTAAAGATGTTGATTACACTTTTGATAAAATATTGCAAAAATTAAAAATAAATTTAGAATTTGATAAAATTATGTATTTACCAAATTATAAAAGTATAGAAACTAAAGTTACTGTTGGAAGTAATAATTTAAATATTGTATTTGTACCATTTTTTAGTGATAAGCTATCTCCAATGGGAGTTATAATGATGGTTAGAAATATAACAGAAAATGTAAAACTTGATAATTTAAGAAAAGAATTTGTTTCTAACGTATCACATGAATTAAAAACTCCACTTACTTCAATAAAAGGATACTCAGAAACTATAATGAATGGAGATCTTACATATAAAGAAATACTTAAATTTTCAAAAGTAATAAATCAAGAGGCAAATAGAATGGATAGACTAGTTGCTGATTTGTTGCAACTTTCTAGATTTGATTATAAAAAGGTAAGTTGGAAAAAAATGATGTTTTCACTTGATACTTTAGCAAAAGGTGTATGTGAAAAAATGAAATATCAAGCGGATCAAAAGCATCATAAACTTGAGTGTATTGTCACAGTAAAACCACCTGATGTATATGCTGATAGAGATGCTATAGAACAAGTAATAATGAATATTGTAAGTAATAGTATAAAATATACAAAAGATGGAGGAAATATAAAGATATATATTGGTTCAGTAAATAATAATGCATATTTTAAAGTAGTAGATAATGGAATTGGTATACCTGAAAAAGATTTAGACAGAATATTCGAGAGATTTTATAGGGTAGATAAAGCAAGAACAAGACAAATGGGTGGTACAGGACTTGGACTTTCAATAGTAAAAGAAATGGTTGAAGGAAATAACGGTACTATTCAAATTAGTAGTAAAGTAAATCAAGGTACAGAGGTAGTAGTAACATTACCTACAAAGATAAATGCAACTAATAAGTAAAACTTATATTATGAAAGGAATTAAAATGAAATATTTTGATACACATGCACATTATAACGATAAAATATATAGTGACAAATTAGATGAAGTATTAAATATTTGTAGAAAAAATAATGTAGAATATATAGTAAATGTGGGAACTAGTATAATTGATTCGTATGAGTCAATTGAAATGGCAAATAATTATTCATATATTTTTTCAACAATAGGAATTCATCCACAAAACGCTAAGGTAGATAAAGTAGATAAATTATATTATATGTATAATGAAAATCCAAATAGTAAAATAGTTGCAATAGGTGAAATTGGTCTAGATTACCATTATACAAAGGAAGAAAAACAAGAACAAAAGAAAGTATTTATTGAGCAAATAGAACTTGCAAATACATTAAAATTACCAGTAGTTATACATACAAGAGATGCTAGTTTGGATACATATGAAATATTAAAAAATGAAAAAAAGGCACAATATGGATTGTTATTTCATTGTTTTAATCCGACTGATGATTTAATAAGGCTTGTGCAAAAAAATGATGATTATATGGTAGCTTTTGGAGGTAATATTACATATAAAAGAAGTAAAAGCTTTTATGAATACTTAAATAAAATACCTTTAAGTAAAATTGTAGTTGAAACAGACTCTCCATATTTACCTCCAGTTCCTTTTAGAGGTACAATAAATAATTCATCTAATTTAAGTATTATATGTAATAAACTCTCTGAATTTATTAATATAGATGAAGAATATTTAACAAATGCAGTATTTGATAATGCTCTAAAATTTTATAATATAAAAAATAATTAATTATATATTTAAAGGGTGATATGATGGAACCACTTGCATATAGAATGAGACCAAAAAGCTTAGAAGAATTTTATGGACAAGAAGATATAGTATCAGAAGGTAAATTATTATATAGGTTAATAAAAGCAGATAAATTAACATCTGCAATATTTTGGGGACCACCTGGATGTGGAAAAACTTCTCTTGCACGTATAATTGCAAATACAACTAAAAATAAATTTATAACTTTAAATGCTACTACTTCTGGTGTTTCAGATATAAAAAAAGTAGTAGAAGATACAAATAATATATTTTTAAATCCAACAGGAAAAACTATTTTATTTATAGATGAAATTCATAGATTTAATAAATTGCAACAAGATGCACTTCTTCCACATGTTGAAAAAGGTAATATAATTTTAATTGGTGCTACAACTGAAAATCCATATTTTGAGGTAAATAAAGCATTAATATCAAGGTCTACTGTGTTTAAGTTTAATAGATTACAAGCATCTTCTATTATTAAAATTTTAAGAAATACAATAAAAGATAAGGAAAATGGACTAGGAAATTATAATTTAGATGTTAGCAATGCAGTATTAGAATATTTGTCAGAAATATCTAATGGTGACGTAAGATATGCATTAAATACTTTAGAACTTGCAGTACTTTCTACTGATATGGATAATAAAGGATGCATTTTTATAGATGAAGATGTTATAAAAAATTGCATTATGCAAAGTAAAAATATATATGATAAATCTGGTGATTCTCATTATGATACTATTAGTGCATTTATAAAATCAATGAGAGGCTCAGATCCCGATGCTACACTGCATTACCTTGCAAGAATGTTAGAAGCAGGGGAAGATCCAATGTTTATTGCAAGAAGAATTGTAATTCAAGCATCAGAAGATGTAGGATGTGCAAATAATGAAGCATTATTAGTTGCTGTTGCAGCTATGCAAGCAGTAAATCAGATAGGTATGCCTGAAGCTAAAATAATACTTGCACAAGCGGCAGTAGAAGTTGCAATGAGTCCAAAGTCAAATGCTAGCTATTTAGGAATAAATAATGCAATAGAGGATATAAAAAAAGGTAATATTGGACAAATCCCTATGCATATAAGAAATGCAGTAGTATCTGATATGGAAGAGTTTGGATATTCTGTAGGATATAAATATCCTCATGATTTTGAAAATGGATATGTAAAGCAACAATATTTACCAGACAATTTAGTTGGTAAGAAATATTATATACCAAAAAAGTGGGAGAAGAATTATGAGAAAAGGAAGGACTATTAGTGAATCATTAGATAATAAAAGTAAAAAAACAAGTAGAAGGAAAAGAGATATAAATTTAGAAAATAAATTAAAAGAGAATTCTGATAAAAAAAATAGTATAGATAATATAAAAAGTAAGGATATAATCTCTATAGTAAATAATCATAGTAGAACTATAAAAAGACAAAGACAAGAAAGAATTAATGGTAAGAATGAAGATAATGATATAAATAATAAAAAAATAAATAGTGAAGAAAAAGAAAATATACTTGATAATAGTAGTTCTAATGTTAAACCTATAATTATAACTTTTTTTATAATATTTATAATTTTTTTAGGTTATTTATTTGTTTATTATGCTCCAATATTTGGAATAACATTACAAAGAGAAGTTGATATTGAAGAACAAGGGAAGATTGATGTTATTTCAACTGATGAAAATATATATAAAGTATATGGAGATGAAATATTAGTATACTCTAATCAAACACTTACTTTATATAATAGTAATGCTAAAAAAACATGGCAGTATAAAATGGATTCACAGTTTACACCTAGTATATATATTCATAACAAATATATGGTAATAAGCAATAATTCTAATGGGGTTATTTATTTATTTAACGATAAAAAAGAAATATTAAATATGAAAGTAGAAGGTACTATAAATAATGTATATATAGATGATAATGCAAATATAGCTATCGATTATTCAACTAGTGGTCATAAAGGCGTAATTGGAGTATATAATAAAAAGGGTATAAATATTTATAATGCCTATTTGACACCTAATAATATAATAGATGTAAAAATGTTAAATAATGCTAAACAACTTGTTATAGTTCAAACAAATATGGATTCATTTTCTTCAGGTATTACTATTAATAAGATTGATATAGATAAAGGTAATGATATAGAAGAAATAGCTAAAATTAACAATAATTTCTTATATGATTCAATTATAGATGGACAAGATATTTTATGTGTACTTGATGATAAAATAGCAAAATTTAATATAAACACAGGAAAAGAAGAAATAATAAAAGATTTTAATTCTAATCAACTTATGTTTACAACTTTAAATTCTAATTATTATTCTTGTATTGAAAAGGATCAAGAAGGATATGTATTTGATTCTAAAAGATTAAATAATACTGATTTAGGAAGTTTAAGCTTAGATAATATACCAAAATCTATGACGACTGATTCTGCACTTACATATTTGGTATATCAAAATAAAGTAAAAGTTATAAACAAATGGGGAATAGAAGTAAAAAATATTAATATAAATACTATACCAAAGGATGTTTTAGTATTTAATAATGGTAAGAGTGTAGCATTAATATATACAAATAATATATATATGGTTAATATATCTCTATAATAGGAGGAATACAAGATGGTAATAGATATAATATTAATATCAATAATTTTTCTTGGTGGATTTATAGGGTATAAAAAAGGTATGATGGATATAATCATAAGATTAATTGCATTAGTACTTTCAATATTATTAGCGTTTATATTGCAAACACCTATTTCAAAAGCAATATATAATTCTGGTCTAGGAAATGTAATAAATACCACAATAAAAGATGGTGTATATAAAACAATAGGAGAAGAAAATACTGAAACACCTTCTGATAAAGATAAAACTTTTTATACTGATATAGTAAAAAGCATAACTAATGAAGAACAGATAGACAGTTTATCTGAAAGTATTACTATAAAGTTACTTAAAGCAGTAAGTTTTTTAATAGTGTTTTTTATAGTACAAATAATTGTATATATAATTAAGAACTTGTTAAATATAGTAATAAATATACCAATAGTTGATAAATTGAATTCTCTACTTGGAATGTCTATTAACTTGGTAATTGTAATAGCAATTATTTTTGTAGTACTTATGATATTATATTTAATTTCACCAATGTTTGATTTTGTGGGTAATGCTATAGAACAAACTATAATTACAAAATTTTTATACAATAATAATATATTTATGACTAAGATATAATATATATAAATTTAAGATTGGAGTTTAAAATGTCAAAGAAAAAATATAAAAAGAATATAATACAGAAATTTACAAGATTTTTTGTGGTATTAAGTATATTAGCTATATTTATATGGGCAGGAGTGTATGCTCTAAATTATATTATAGATAAAGAAGAAATAGTTATTGATGAGGATGGAAATATAATAACTCAATCAAAGAAGACAGAAATAAATGCATTAATTTGCGGAAAAAATGAAAATTTAACAGACACAATAATATATTTAAGATATAATACTAAAAATGGTAAAATATCAATGATGTCTATTCCAAGAGATACTTCAATTGTTTCTAATCCTTCTATTGATTCATCTTTAAAGATAAATTATATGTATTTTAATAATGGAGCAGAAAAATTAGTAAGTAAGGTTGAAGAATTATTAGGAGTAAATATTGATTATTATCTAGTATTTGATGCCTCAATGTTAAAAGAAATGGTAGATACAATTGGTGGTGTAGAAATAGAAGTCCCAATGAGAATGAAATATGACGATCCAACACAAAATTTACATATAGATTTAAAAAAGGGAGTGCAAGTATTAAACGGAGATCAAGCAGAACAGTTTGTAAGATTTAGACATAATAATGATATGACAGTTGGATATCCATTAGGTGATGTACAAAGGACTGAGGTTCAACAAGAATTTATTAAGAAATTTATTAAAACAGTATTATCAGCTTCAAATATACCAAAAATACCACAATTAATTAATATTGCTCTAAAAAATACTGATACAAATATTACTGCTAAAGAGGCTTTAAAATATGTAAAAGATATAGCAAAGATTGACTTGGATGATATATATTCTTGTACTGCACCTGGTGATTTAAAAGATGTAGGAAATAAAACAGGGCTTTGGATGTCATTTTATATATTAGATAAAACAAAGTCAAGTGAAATAATAGAGCAAAATTTTAATAGAACAAATGAAGAATCTACTGTAGAAACTCAAAAATAAATTATTATTAATATACAAATTAAAAAGAAAGAGTAAAATATGAATATAAGTGATATAAAATCAAATAACAAAGTATCTAAAAATTTAAATAATACACATAAAAATACAAATACAAATAAAAATAAAAGAATAAATAAGAATAATAAATATAAGATAAAATATTATAAAAATAAAGTACAAATAATAACAAAACTACTAAAAATTCTTTCTATAATTGCTATTATACTATGGATTATACTATATATATTTAATTTAGTTATAGGAGATGAATCAAATAATAATATAGATACTAATAACCTTAATAATGTAGAAACTAACAAAAAAGAAATAATTAATGCTTTAATTTGTGGAACAAATGAAAATTTAACAGATACAATTATATATATAAAATATAATGTAAATACTGGAAAAATTAATATGCTATCTATTCCAAGAGATACATACGTTGAAAATGAATATTGTATAGGACATAAGATAAACTCAATATATAGAGGTAAAAATATAGAGCCATTAGTAAATCAAATAGAAAGTATGTTGAATGTAAAAATTGATTACTATTTAATATTTGATGCAAAAATGTTAATTGAAATGGTAGATGAAATAGGCGGTATTGAAGTAGATGTGCCAATGAGAATGAAATATGATGATCCAACTCAAAATTTACATATAGATTTAAAAAAAGGAGTACAAATATTAAATGGACAACAAGCAGAGCAATTTGTAAGATATAGAAAGGGTAATGATGGTAGTACATATGCACGTGGAGATTTGCAAAGAATAGAAGTTCAACAAGAATTTATTAAAACATTTATAAAAAGTGTATTATCTGTTAAAAATTTACCTAAATTAAATAAACTAATTGAAATAGCAACTAAAAATACTATAACTAATTTTACATTACGTGAAGGATTAAAATATATATCTGATATTTCTAAAGTAGATGTATCAAATATAGATAATTTAACTCTTCCAGGTGAAGCTAAATATATTAATGGTCTATCATATTTTGTTATGGATGAAGAAAAAACAAAACAACTTGTACAAAATGACTTTCAAGAAATAGAATAAAAGTAAGATAAAAAATATATATCTACCAACATATTTTGTTGGTAGATATATAAACTATTTACGTCTTCTTGAGTAAATAAATATATTAGATTTGTTACGTTTATTAACTAAAATTAAACGTATAATACAAATTAAAAGTATAATAGATAATAATGCAATAATAGCATATATATAATAATGTATATAACGTTTACTAAGTAAATTATAATATTTAGATTCATTATTTAGTGTTAATTTAGTGTTATATTTAGCATTAAGATCATTACCTTTAATATTAATATCCATATTTTGTGATTTATCACTATCGGCAGAGCTTATATTATTTATTGTACTAAAATCAATAGGAATATTGTAAGTAACTTTTTTTGTAATATTATTTTCATCGTTTTTAATAAGTGAGTATAAATCATCTTTAGAATTAAATTTATATTTTGTATTTGTTTTTTTATCAATAAATTCAAAATTTATTGTAGAATTTTTTAAAATCAATTTTTTCGTATAATTATCAAATGTATAATTCCAAAGTGCTTTTGAATCTAAAAATCTTGCTTCATTTCCATTTACATTTTGAGATCCATTAAATGCTGCAACAATTATCGTTTTATCATCTTTTTTTGCATATCCTACAAAAGTTCCACGTGATTCTATAGTATATCCAGTTTTTCCACCTAAAGCATATTCATAGTATACACTAGGATAATTTTTATTAAATAATTTATTAGTACTAGTAAGAACTCTTTCCTCATCAGTCATATTAGTTTTTGGAAGAGTATATGTATGAGTTTCTATTATCTTTTTAAAAGTTTCATTCTTTAATGCGTAATTTAATATAATTGCCATATCATATGCGGTAGTGTAATGATTTTCATCATAATATCCATGTGTATTTACAAAATGAGTATCTTTACATCCTATCTTCTTAGCAGTATCATTCATAAGAATAACAAAATCATTAATATTTCCACAAGTAGCAATTGCTAATACATTTGCAGCATCATTTCCGCGATGGAAGCATAAGACCATATAGCAATTCTTCAACTGTAAATATTTCTCCAACTTTTATTCCCATAACTGAGCTATCACTTGGAATAGAATATAATGCTGATTTAGTAGCTTCAACTTTATCAGTTAATTTTAAATTTTCTAATGCAATAATTGCAGTTAAAATTTTAGTTGTACTAGCTGGATAAACTTTATCATACCCCGATTTTTCAAATATTACATTTGAACTTTCTGCATCCATTGCAAGTACGTTTGTACAATATAATTCAAGATTATCTTTACTATCTTGTGTTGATTCAGTAGAATTTGCAAATATATTTTTAATTGGTAAAGTACATATTAAAATAAAAAAGAAAAATATTTTTAAATAGTTTTTGTAAAATTTCAATATATCACCTCATATACATGTAAGCTAATTATATAATAAAATATATGAAAAATAAATAAAAAAATGAAAAAAATATAAAAATAAGGAATAAAATGAAAATGAAATTCTTTTAACTAAAACTTATAGGTATTAGTTTAATATAATAATAGAAAGGAAATAGTATGAAAAAATTTATAGAATTTTTAAATAAATATAAAGGATATATAATATTTATAATTATATTAATTTTATCAATTGTATCAGTTATTATGCAAAATATTGATAGAAAAAATTCAATTATTATAAATAATAAAGAACTAAAAAATGTAGATAATAAAATAGCTATATATATAACAGGAGAGATTAAAAATCCAGGAGTGTATTATTTAGAAACTAATTCAAGAGTATGTGATGCAATTGATATATCTGGAGGATTAACTGAAAATGCTGATATTAATAGAGTAAATTTAGCTCAAAAATTATCTGATTGTGATAAAATAAATATACCAACTAAACAGTTAGAAAATAGTTCAAACTTATTAGATAATAGCAATCAAAATGGAATAAATGAAATAGAAGATTCTACAACAAATAAAATAAATATAAATAAAGCAAATAAATCTGAACTTATGACATTAAATGGAATAGGAGAGTCTACTGCAAATAAGATAATTGAATATAGAAAGAATAATATGTTCGATAGTATAGAAGATATAAAAAATGTATCAGGGATTGGTGATTCAAAGTTTGAAAAAATAAAAAATTACATATGTGTAGATTAATAGAATATAATGTTATTAGGGTAATTATATGAGGTATTATATATATTTAGATAAGGATTTTTTAAGAACACTTTTTGCAATATTAGATGATTCAAATTTTAATATAGATGTAGTGGAATATGCTGTAAGAAAAAGTTATACTAATAATAACGAAATTTCCTTAGATCCAAGTTTAGAAAATGGGTGCTCTTATGAAAATTTCAATAAAGTAGAAAAAGATAAAAAAGATAGTAGGGATAATAATTATAACAATAAAAGACTTAGAATTGAATATGATAAAGGTATATCATACAATATTCAAACCGAAAGAAAGTATATAAATATATCAGATATAACTGATATGAAGAATATAAATTTTTATCATAAACTAATAGGAAGTATTGAAAATATAAATAAAGATAGAAAAGATAGTAGAATTTGCAAAGAAGAAGGATATATAACAATATATGAGCCTAATAGTAGAGATGAAAATAAATGTTTTGATGATAAAGAGGGATTTTTTAGAATTAATGATACATGTATATGGTATGATAAAGCTAAAATGAGTACAGATATAAACTTGCTTAGCAAAATGTCATGTAAAATTAAAGTAGAAGGATATCAAATTAATTGCTTTGAAAGTAATAATAGGATTATAAAAGCATTAGCGATTTATATAGAATAATAGAAAATACTAAATTTTAACATTAAAATGGTATAAAAATGGAACAAAGATTAAAATATAATTTTTGTTCCATTTTTATATTAAGATTTACCATTTTTTAAGTTCGGTTTCTATAGCAAGTCCTTTTAATACAGTAATAGACAATTTTTCTTCTTAAATATCTTTAAAAATACAAATTGAAAATTTAGTACTATATTGTGTCATAGTAAAATATGAAAAATTTTTACTAGGTTTCTTAAGATTGCCTCCAAAAAGATCTATTATTTTTTGTAATAAGGCATCAAAAAATATATGTTTATATAAATCTTATTTAGATATAAATATTTAATTTGTAATTTCATCAATTTCATCTCTATTTTGTTGTATAAATTTAATAAATTCATTTACTAAATCTTTATCAAACTGTTTATCTACTCCTAATAGTAATTGTTCAATAGCATATTCTATAGATGCTCCTTTTTTATATGGTCTATCTGATACAATTGCATCAAAACAATCACAAATACTAAGTATTTTTGCAAGATAGGGAATATCATCACCTTTTAAATTATTAGGATATCCAGTTGAGTCAATCCTCTCATGATGTGCTAAAATTATAGGAGTAATATCTTTAAATAGCTTAGAGGATGATAATATATTTGCACCTATTATAGGATGGAGTTTTATAGTAGCATATTCTTCTTTTGTAAGTGCTGAGGATTTAAGTAGAATATTATCAGGAATTCCTATTTTTCCTATATCATGGAATAAAGAAGCTAATTTTAAATCTTTAATTTCTTCTTTTGATAAATTTATATGCTTACCAAATAAAGTAGATATTTTAGATACTCTTTCTGAATGCTCTTTTGAGTAATGGTCTTTAGCATCAATTGTATTAATAAGTATTTTAGCAAAGTCTAACAAGTTTTCCTCAAGTTGTATTTTCATACTTTTTATATTTCTTAATTGTTCAATATATTTTATACCACTTTGCACAAGTAATATTAATTCATTGAAGTTAGAACCTTTTTCGAATAATGCTTGAATATCTAAAGTTTTCATTATATTTATAATAGGAAAAATATCTTTATGATTTGACATTAATATAATATATATTTCTTTATCGAATTCTCTTATTAAATGTACTACTTTTTCACTATTTATTGGAGTAAGAAAGTAGTTAAGAATAAGTATATCGTATTTTTTCTGCTTTAAAGCTTTAATTGCAGCTATAGGTTCAGTAAAAGTTGAAACGTCACAATTTAAATTATTTAAAAAATTTGATAATATATCTGTCATATTTACATCATCATCAATTATCATAATTTTTGTATCTATTAACTCTTCATTCATACAAGACACCACCTTGAATAATAAAAGTATATCAAATAGGAAAAAATTTTTCAATATTTTATGCTAATTATTATATGTTAAAATGATAAATTATAATAAATATTAAGTTTTAACTTTACATAACATCGAATAATATAACTTTAATGTCGAATATTGCGACCGATTTTTGTTGACATTACTATAATCCCATGCTATATTATTAATGTAAGGAGGTGTTATAAATGACATATACTTAAATTAATTATATCATTTATATTATCATATAATTTAGTTTCATATTTATTTATAAAAATAAAATATATATTTTTTTTCAAAGTAAATTAAAGTTAATAATTAATAAGTAATTTATTCTAATAAATTTAAAAAATTTAATAATAATTATATTCAAACATTCTTCAATTAGATTTAATAAATATCCCCAAAAATATTTTATTTATAAGTAGAGGTTAAGATAATGGTAAAAATAAGCAAAGCGATAGTTATCACATTGTTAACTATAATAATATACTTTACTATAACTATAATAAGTGATCATATATTATATACACAAAATAATTCAATATATATTTTAAATAGAGATGTTACTAGAGGACAAACAATTACTGATGACATGATAGATACAGTAAAACTTGTAAAAAGTAAAAATAATTTAAAATACTGCAATAAAGATGAAATAATTAATATGATAGTAAATGATAATTATTATAAAGGGCAGGCTATAACTAGTGATATACTTATAACAAAAGAAGAATATAAAGAAAATACGAATGAAAAAGAGATTATTTGCATTGATCTAGATGGAAGTGATATACTAGCACTTAATGAAGTAAATAATAATGGTATAATTAATATATATTATACATGTAGTAGGAGTGAAATTAGTAATCTAAATTTAGATAAAATGTTAAGTAAGAATTTCTATGTTGATGATAAATATATTACATTTAAGTTAATAGAAAAGATACAAATAAAAAAAGTAATAAATAAGTATGATGATAGTATGAATAATATTTTAAGTAAAAGTATATTATTAGAAGTAGATCCTGAACTTGCAATAAAAATAAAAAATATTAAGAATTACGGTACTTTTAGTTTTTCTATATAAATTATTGAAAGGAAAGTAATGATTATTTATGTATTTAGAAAAAAAGGAGATGATTTATATAATAAAATCATTCAAAATATTAGATATAATTTAAATAAAAAAATGTATTATAATAAGCTAGATATTAAATTATATTTTACATTAAGATGTAAAGTAGATATAGATTTATTTTTAATTATGTCAAATGATATTAATTATATAATTAATAAGAGTAAATTAATTAAAGATAAAAATAAAATAATAATTATTACAAATATAATTAAGTATAGTGATATAACTACATGTCTTAATATAACAAATAATTTAATTAATGCTAATTCTAATATAGAGAAAATGATTTTAAAAATAATAATAATATATAATAAGAATTTATTAATTGGTAAGAAAAAATAAAAGAATAAATTTGAAAAATCGAAATTAAAAAATAATATAAACCTGCTTTTATTATACTCCTAGTTATAGCCTTATAAATAAATGTTTAATAAGTCCATACAATTATTAAATATTGTTCCAGTAATATAAGGCTATAATTTAAATAAGTAGTCTAATTTGAAGTTAGACTACTTATTAAATTTTTGATAATTTTTGTAAAGCGTTATTTTCAATTACTAACTTAGATTTTTCTTTTATAGAAACAGCTAGCATATCATATGATGAATAATTTTGACAATATTCAGAAAGGAATACAAATGTCTTTTTAAATTTAGAATTTTTAATTGATGATGTTGAAAAAATTAAAAAATAAGTTCCATTATATAAATACAAACTGTTTTTTCCGAAAAATAAATTTTCATTTTTAGCTTTTGTACAAATATCTAAAATATCATTTATAGAATTAAAAGAATATATATAACTGCTAATTTTATAATTTTGGATATTCTTAGCTTTTGTAGTATTGTTAATAGTTTTAGATTTATCTTTATCTTTATTTTTTTTGTCTAATAGAGCATATTTCTTTAATTCTGGAATATTATCTACTTTAGTTATAGTTACAGTAAATAAGTTATTATTATCAGAAGCAGCTTCAATTAGAAGTTGTGCATCTCCTATAATAAAGTCTTCATCAAGGTTATTTTCTTCAATTAAATCAATAAATAATTCTCTTGCAAGTTCACTATCTTTTTCAATATCCTTTAAAGTTATATCTCTTTTTTCAAGTTCATCAAGAGTTAGTATTATTTTAATTTTATTATCATTTATTTTCTCTATAGTCATAATACAAAGTACCTCCAAAATTTATGCATAATTTATATTATTGTATGTATTATATAATTAAAGAGTTACAAAGTCAACAGTATGTTTAATATTGTTTTATATATTTATAGTATTAACTAAAAAAATAAAATTATAAAATAATTATAAAAAATATACTTTTCACTTATAAATTTCACTAAAAAAGTTACTATTCAGACTACCTTGATCAGAAAATGCAAAATTAATTAAAATTTAATGTGTATTATACATAATATTGAATTTGTAATACAATTTTAAAATATTATATTTAATTTAGAAATATAGTAATATTAAGGTTAATAATCATTTTTTTATAAATTTTATAATCTTCTAGTCTGAATAGTAACCTAAAAAATAATTATAAAAAATTAAAAGAATTAAAATAGTTGCTAAATGAAAAGAAATGTGATATAATTAACAAAGTTAATTTCCTTACTTTATACGAGTTATAAAGTCTGAAGACCAAGAGGAGGTGAGTTTTAGTCATGAATAATTATGAAGCAGTTGTAATACTTTCAACAAATGCTACTGAAGAAGATACTATAGCATTTGGAGAAAAAGTTAAAACAATAATTTCAGGTAATGGCGAACTTACAAAAGTAGATGAATGGGGTAAAAAAACTTTAGCTTATCCAATTAAAAAGCAAAAAGAAGGATACTATATATTATTTACTTTTGTAGCAAAGCCAGAATTTATATCTGAATTTGAAAGAATTTTAAGATTAGATAATATAGTATTAAAACATATGGTTATAAAAAAAGAAGATTAATTAACATATTTTAATATGTTTAGGGAGGAATTTTAATGAATAAATTTCAATTTATGGGGAGATTAACAAAAGATCCTGAAACTAGATATACTCAAAATACTAATACACCAGTTTCTACTTTTTCTATTGCTGTAAATAGAAGATTTACTGAGGCAAATGGAGAAAGAAAAGCAGATTTTTTCAATGTTACTGCTTTTGGTAAACTTGCAGAATTTTGTTCAAAATATTATAAAAAAGGACAACAAGTATTAGTTGAAGGTAGAATACAAAATAGAACTTGGGAAGATCAAAGTGGTCAAAAAAGATATGCTACTGATTATATAATTGAAAATGCATATTTTGCTGACTCAAGAAGAGATACTAGTACAAGCGATATTAATGATTTTGGAGAAACACCTACATCTAGTGATGATGGAGAGTTTATTACTGTAGATGATACAGACGAATTACCATTCTAATAAAATGAAGGGAGGTATACTTAATGGCTGATAATAGAAATAAAAGAGGGCAAAAAGGTGATAAAAATTTTAGAAGACCTAGAAAAAAAGTTTGTACTTTTTGTGCTGATAAAATAGATAATATAGATTATAAAGATGTTGAGCAATTAAAAAGATTTGTAAGTGATAAAGGTAAAATATTACCAAGAAGAATTACTGGAAATTGTGCAAAACATCAAAGAAAAGTAACTCTTGCAATACAAAGAGCAAGACATATTGCTTTATTACCATATACAGTTGAATAATATATTTAAAATTACACAATTTTTTGTGTAATTTTTTTTTAATATTATTGATTTTTTTGTGTGTATAAAATATAATATATACTAGCAATAAAAGGAGTGGAGTTATGACAGAAACTTTAGTTAATAATGTGATTGGTTTATTTGGAAATTTAACTCAAATGCAATTTGGAAAAGAGATTATAATTTTTATAATATCACTCTTACCTATATTAGAACTTAGAGGAGGTATTCTTGCAGCAGGAGTTTTAAATTTGAATCCATGGATTGCATATGTAATATCAATAATTGGTAATTTACTTCCTATACCATTTATATTAATGTTCTTAACACCTATATTTAATTGGATGAAAAAAAGAAAATTATTTAAAGGTATAGTAGAAAGACTTGAAAAAAAAGCTATGAAGAATAAAGGAAAATTTGAAAAAGGTGAATTTATAGCTTTAATATTGTTTGTAGGTATTCCGCTTCCAGGAACTGGTGCATGGACTGGAGCTTTAATTGCTAGTGTTATGAATATGAATAAGAAAAAAGCAATGCTTGCAATAACAATTGGTATATTAATGGCTAGTGTTATAATGATGTTATTATCATATGGACTCATAAATAACGTAATGTATAGATAGTTAAATATATAAAATAGAAAGTATTTGATGATAAATTAAGGTGTGATTAAATTGAATAAAAGAATAATAGTGATAAATGGTACAGGTGGAAGTGGTAAGGATACTTTTGTAGAATTTGTTTCTAAATATAAAAAGGTTTTTAATTTTTCATCTATAGATAAAGTAAAAGAAGTTGCAAGAGTGATTGGATGGGAAGGAAAGAAAACAGAAAAAGATAGAAAATTTTTAAGTGACTTAAAAAAATTAACAACTGAATATAACGATATGGCTTTTAATAGTATAAAAGACGCTGTTCAAAAATTTTATTCTTCAGATGAAGAGATTATGTTTATACATATTCGTGAACCTGAAGAAATAGAAAGAGCTGTATCTAAATTCAATGCAGAAACATTATTAATAAAGCGTGAAGGACTTGAGAATATATCCTCTAATTATTCAGATGCAAATATTGATAATTATGCGTATGATTATTATATATATAATACAACTTTGGAAAATTTAGAAAAACAAGCTTATGATTTTGTAAAATAAAAATATAAAAATATTTAGTAAAAAATTAATAATACAAAAAGAGTATAATGTAAATATTAATTTTACTTTAATTAATTTATTATTATATTAATTAATAATTTTATAATGAGAAAATATCATGAAAACAGCGAGGTCGTGACAGAAGATTAGAAGCAATGAATTTTTATCTAAATAGCAAAGCAAAAAAGATATTTTTGTGATACTTAAACTAATAGGTTAGGAACAAAAAAAGATATTTAGCTCAAACTTATATATGTTTATTTGAAATTCAAAACTATCTGATAACTCCTTATTTCTTCATCTTGACACTACAATTGATTATGTAAACAAAATTTTATTTTTGGTAACAATAACTAGTAAAAAAATTAATAGAAAATTGGTGAAAAAATTTTTTTCACCAATTTTTCGTAATAGCTCCTTTAATTATATATGAGTTTAGATACAATATTATTTTTTCTCAATTCTAATTGATTAGTATATATACTAGTATAATGACTATTTTGTGCTATATCGTAATCAATTGTAGTTCCATCGCTAAACATAACATTATTTTTAGGATATAACTCAATATATTCGTCAACGTATTCCTTATTTAAAGCTATAGCAATGTTTTTCATTCCTTTATCAACTATTTGATGAAAAGCTTTATTTTTATCTTCAAATGAAAAGCTATTAAGGTATTTAGAAAAAGATGAAAAATAGTCTATTTTAGGAAGTATAAAAATTTTTACAATATCATCACATACAAAATAATTGTCAAGGTTTAGATTGTTATTTTTAACTTCAATTGCCACAGGAACTAAATTTGGCGATATTCCATTACTTTTTGCATCAAAAAGAATTCGTGCAGCACCTGTCCTTCCTTTATATATAAAATTACTTGGTTCAAGATATGCACCTTCAGGAAAAATTGAAATATCTATATTTTTACATAGGATAGAAGTAGCTTGCTCTAAACAAATATTAGCATATTTAATACCACCATGTGCCTCTAATGGCATACTATACAAAAGGTCGTTTACGATTTGTTTTCTTGGAAATTTAGGCGCATAAATTAATCTTGGACTTATTAGACTAACAGTTGGCTTCGGAATAGCTGCCGCTAAATAGAATATATCCATTAAGCAATTATGGTTAGCTATATAAATAGAAGGATTCGTTTTAGGTATATTTTCAAGTCCAAATACCTGTAAATTTATCCGCTTTTTAAACTCTAACAGTTCATTTTTTTGATTCTGCATAATTAAAGTCTCCTTTACTCTTAAAGCTAAAATTTTGTGACCATCAAAATTTAAATGGATACCATCATCAAATAAAGGTAAATTATCAATACTAATAACAGAAGTATTGTCATCAATGTATTTCTTGAACTCTTTTAATATGAGTTTCCTTTTAGTTTCACTCTCCTTATTAAAAATAACTTTTGCATTTTCTTTATAATCAAAATTAATTGGTAAAATATATATAAATTTTGGCATAGTATTATTTAAAAAATATTTTTTTCTATCATCTAAATCATTATACATATCCAAAACTATATCTTTATACCAAATTAAATCTGATATAATTTTATTATAATCTTTGTTATATTTTATCTGTAAATCATTAGTGCCAAGTGAAATTATAATAATATCTACCGGTGCTTGAGTTCTAAAAGTTGAAATAAAAGTATCTTTACCATTTTTATAATTTTTTTCAATTTCATCATTTCCAGCAAGTCTACCTGGTAATCCTTCCTGAATTATTTTAAATGAATCTTTTAAGTCTCGTTGTAGAATATTTGCCCATTGTTTTTCATCAGGTATTCTTTTTCCTAATATAAAATTATCTCCCCAGGTATTAGAATCTCCATAAATTAAGATTTTTTTCATTATATCCTCCTTTATATTAAACAGTGAAACTATTATAACATAAATAGAAGAAATAAAAAATAGTTTGAAAATTATTAAATAAAAAATATTAGAATTACTGAAACATACAAAATAATTATTATATATTAAATTAAAATTTATCTCAATTATATATTATTAAATTATACAAGTCAATATAAAAAATTATTATTATAAGAAAAATGTCAAATATAAGGTTTTTAGGAAATTATATATTATTCAAACATAAAAAACTTGAGCTATTTTTATACAGCTCAAGTTAAATAATTTTTGAATTTAATTACTTATTAAATTTTTCTTTCAAATTGCTTAACTCCAAACGGACATGGTGAAGAACAAATGGAATTTTTAAATTTACACTTTGCATTAGAATTATTAGTTTCTTCTTCTAATATATAACCAAATTCAGAATTATTGATAAATTTTTCAATAGTATTAGTTGTGTGCCTCATTATTTCAAGTTGTGCTTGACCGCATACTCTTTCGCGTGCTTTTAATAATAATGTATCAAGGTTACCAGTTTGCAAGATTTTTACTAATCTTCCTTGTGGATAAATATCAGATACACTTAAAGCGTCATTTAACCATTCATTTTTTAGTTTTTCATTATCTTCGATTATTTCAGGAACATAAAATTCAAAATTATCTAAATTATAAATAAAAGAGTGCTCACTTCTATGTCTATGATTTTGTGCCATACAAGCATAGCTTGCTTTAAAAGAAGTTTGGTAAACATACGAAAAAATCTCAGGTGCATTCTTATATTTTTTATCACCAAATAAAGAAAGTTTCCTATTCTTACCTTTTGGAATAAGATCTTCAACAATATAGTCATCGAACAAACTTATAAATTCTTGTAAGTAAGGTCGTAGCTTTTTGTTAAAATCATATTCTTCACAAGTTTTTATATAATCTTCCATCATATAAATAATATAATTTAGTTGCCTTAAAGATACAGTATATCCCATAGTTGTAGTTGGAGTAAATATTGATACAAAATATCTAGCATTTTCTTGAGCTAGTTTATTTATTTTAAGCATAGGATTTTTAGCATCTTTTTTATATAAAAAAGGATATTTCTCTAAAATAATAGGATTTAATATATCAATCCATTTCGAATATAATAACCCTTCTTTACCTGCAAGATTTTCAAATTTTGTATATCTTGCAGACTTTTCTGAAGTTGAATAATCTTTTTCGTTATTTAATATCATAGCAAGTATTTTAGGTATTTCTGAAAATTCGAATGTTAATTTAAAATGATCAAATACGCTGTGATGACCAGAAGTTAAAACCTGTTTTAATCTTCTTTGTGTTGATTCTTTAGGTTCATCAGACAATTTTTTAAATGAGTCTTTCATATAACATATTCCACCCATTTTTGCACAAAATTCTAAAGCTTTTTGCAAATCAAAAGTATTGCTATCACCTTCAGTATGTGTAAATGCAATTAAGTTTGCTTTCATTCTAAATCTCTCCTTTTAAAATTTTTTAAGGTTAATATAAATTACAAAAAACTTATACAATAAATTAATTATATTGTCAAGTATATTTTACTTTATTTTTTTTGCTTCTTCTTTAGTTAAATATCCGTATTTAACCATAGCATCAATTACGTATTGTTGTCTAGTATAAGTATAAGTGTTATCTTCACTAAGAGCATAAACACTTGGAGCATTTGGTAAAGCAATTAGTAATGTTTGTTCATATAAAGAAAGTTCTTTAGGAGATTTGTTAAAATATCCATAGGATGCGTTATTTAATCCTGTATATCCATCACCATAATATATTACGTTAAGATACAGTTCTAAAATATCATCTTTTGAATAGTTTTTTTCCAATTCATGAACAACAAAAAGCTCTGCTATTTTTCTAGAAAATTTTTTACTTTGAGAAAAGTATAGGTTCTTTGCAAGTTGCTGAGTAATTGTACTTCCACCTGACGTTAATTCTTTATTTGAAATATTTGTAATTATGGCTCGTAAAGTAGAAATTACATCAAAACCGTTATGATTATAAAACCTATGATCTTCAATAGCTACAGTACCATTTTTCAATGTAGTGGGAATATCATAAGAATAAATGTAATTTTTATCATTCCTTATGTTAGATATTTTGTCGTTTAGTGGCATATTTGTTATAGCATCTTTATATAAAGAATATCCTTGATATACAATTATAGTTGCTATAATAACAGTTGGTATAAATACTATACAAAATACTAATTTAAATAGTTTCTTTAATAGTTTCATATATATTTACCTCCCAATTAGTATAATTATATAATATATAATAAAAATTATCAAATAATTTATATCAATATAGTAAAAGGATTAAAAATATTAAGATATTTCAATTTTTAAAATTATGTAAAATTAAATTACTTTTTTCAGCGTAAAATAAATAAATATATAATTATTTTAACATTAATGTAACTTTTTTTAAAAAATTACTAAAAAAGCTTGATTTTTTTAGATTCATAATATATAATATATGTGTTGATTTGCGTTGAAGTAAGATGTGGCTACTCTTAGAAGTAGGGAACTCTTATGGAGCATGTCTGATTTTAAATCGGGCGGCAAGTATTAATTAACGTATATTTGCCAAATTTTAATATAAGTAAAATTTGGTTTTTATATGACTAAAAATGAAACACGTGGGGTAGTGTAAAACTTGATTCGCCAACAAACTAAGAAAAGGAGTGTTTTACATATGTCAAAAGAACAAACAAAAAAAATGAGAATAAGATTAAAAGCTTATGACCATGTTGTGTTAGAACAAGCAGCATCAAAGATTGTTGAAGTAGCTAGAAAAACAGGCTCTGAAGTTTCAGGACCAATTCCACTACCAACAGAAAAAGAAATAATTACTATACTTCGTTCTCCACATAAGCATAAAGATTCAAGAGAACAATTTGAAATGAGAACTCATAAAAGAGTTATTGATGTTACTAATCCAAACCAAGCTACAGTTGATGCACTTATGTCAATTGATATGCCTGCTGGTGTAGACATTGAAGTTAAATTATAATTTGAACTTGTAAAATTTTAGTAGTTATCCTAATATTAGGCAATAACATACCCTATACTAAAAATTTAATTTAAGGAAACTTATAAAAGTTTAAAAGATGAAAGGGAGGAAAAACAAAATGGTAAAAGAAATTTACGGGAAAAAAGTTGGAATGACACAAATTTTTTCTGAAGATGGTGTAGCAATACCAGTTACAGCAATTGAAGTTAAACCTTGTACAGTTGTTGCTAAAAAGACTATTGATAAAGAAGGATATAATGCAATTGTTATAGGTTTTGGTGAAGTAAAGGAAAAAAATACTAATAAACCTATAAAAGGTATATTTGCAAAAGCAGGTGTAGAAGTTCAAAAATATCTAAAAGAAATAAAAGTTGAGAATTTAGATGAATATGAAATAGGAAGTAAGATAACAGTTGATATATTTACAACTGAAGATAGAGTAGATATTCAAGGGACTTCTAAAGGTAAAGGCTTCCAAGGAAATATAAAAAGATATGGACAACACAGAGGACCTATGGCACATGGCTCTATGTATCATAGAAGACCAGGTTCAATGGGATCTACTACAACACCAGGTAGAGTATTTAAAGGTAAAAAATTACCAGGACATATGGGTGACGTTACATCTACAGTATTAAATTTAGATGTAGTAAAAGTAGATACTGATAAAAATGTAATTTTAGTAAAAGGATCAGTTCCAGGAGCTAAAGGTGCAGTTTTAAAAATCAGAGAAACTGTAAAGTAGAAAGAACATAAGGAAGGAGGAAAATTAAAATGCTTAAAGTAGACGTTTTAAATATGGAAGGAAAAAAAGTAAAAGATATTGAACTTAACGAGTCTGTATTTGGTGTTGAAATAAATGATGTAGTAGTTCATAGTGCATTAGTAAATTATTTAGCAAACCAAAGACAAGGAACAAGTTCAACTAAAACAAGAGCTGAAGTTCGTGGTGGTGGAAGAAAACCATGGAGACAAAAAGGTACTGGTAGAGCAAGACAAGGTTCAATTAGAGCACCACAATGGATGAAAGGTGGTATTGCACTTGGACCAAAACCAAGATCATATAAATATGCAATTCCTAAAAAGATGAGAAGGCTTGCAATTAAATCTGTATTAACTTCTAAATTACAAGAAAAGAATTTAATAGTAGTTGATAAATTAGAGTTAAATGAAATAAAGACTAAAGAAATGGTAAAAGTTTTATCTAATTTAAAAGCTTCAAAAGCTCTTATATTATTAGATAGCAAGAACTTAAATGTTCAAGCATCTAGTAGAAATATAGAAAATGTTAAAACGACTTTAGTAGGTACAATTAATATATTTGATTTATTAAAATATGATAGCTTAGTTGTAACTGAAGATGCAATTAAAAAATTAGAGGAGGTGTACGCATAATGAGACATGCAGAAGACATTATAATAAAGCCTATAATTACAGAAAAAAGTTATTCACAAGTTTCAGAAGGTAAATATACTTTTGAAGTTGCTATAGATGCAACAAAAATAGATATAAGAAATGCAGTTGAAGAATTATTTAATGTAAAAGTTTTAAAAGTTAACACTTTAAGATATGATGGAAAGAAAAAAAGAGTCGGAGTACACCAAGGATTAACAAAAGCTTGGAAAAAAGCAATTGTTGTTATAGATACAGATCCTAAGGATGAAAAATATCTTACAAAAGGTGGAAAAGAAAATAAAGTAAATAAAAAATATAAAACAGAAATTGAAGAAATAAGTTCAGCATTTGGAACTAATAACTAGGAGGGAATAAAAATGGGAATAAAATCATTTAAACCTGTTACTCCATCACTTAGAAATACAGAACTACTAACTAATGAAGAGATTACAAAATCTTCACCAGAGAGAAAATTACTTGCTCCTTTAAAGAAAAATGCAGGTAGAAATTCATATGGTAGAATAACTGTAAGACATCATGGTGGTGGAAACAGAAGAAAATATAGAATAATTGATTTTAAAAGAAATAAAGTGGATATGGAAGCAACTGTAATTGGAATTGAATATGATCCTAACAGAACTGCAAATATTGCTTTAATTGAATATGAAGATAAAGAAAGAGCATATATAATTGCTCCATTAGGGCTTAAAGATGGTGATAAAGTTATATCTTCTGATAAAGCAGATATAAAAATAGGAAATTGTTTACCAATATCTTCAATACCTGTTGGTACAATGATATATAATATTGAATTACATAAAGGTCAAGGAGCAAAACTTGTTAGAAGTGCTGGTATGTCAGCTCAACTTATGGCAAAAGAAGGAAAATATGCACATGTAAGAATGCCATCAGGTGAAATGAGACTTATACTAGTTGATTGTAGAGCTTGTATTGGTCAAGTAGGTAATTTGGATCATGAAAATGTATCGCTTGGTAAAGCTGGTAGAAAAAGACATATGGGTATTAGACCAACTGTAAGAGGTTCAGTTATGAATCCAGTAGATCACCCACATGGTGGTGGTGAAGGTAGAGCTCCAGTAGGTCATGCAGGACCAATGACACCTTGGGGTAAACCAGCACTTGGTTATAAAACAAGAAAATCTAAACATAGAACAGATAAGTATATTATTAAAAGAAGAAATAAAAAGTAATGGAGGGATAAAAAATGTCAAGATCGCTTAAAAAAGCACCATATTGTGATGAAAGATTACTTGCAAGAGTAGAAAAATTAAATGAAGAAAACAAAAAAGAAGCTTTAAAAACTTGGTCAAGAGCATCAACTATATATCCTCAAATGATTGGTCATACAATAGCTGTACATGATGGTAGAAAACATGTTCCAGTATATATCACTGAAGAAATGATAGGACATAAATTAGGAGAATTTGCACCAACAAGACTTTTCAGAGGACATTCAGGAGATAAAAAGTCAACAGTAAAATAAAATTAAAATCTAAAAAAAGGAGGAGCCTTAAAATGGAAGAAAAAGTTTTAGAAAAAACAGCAGTAGCAGAACTTCGCCATGCAAGAATAAGTAGCAGGAAAGTTAAAATTGTTATAGATTTAATTAGAAATAAAAAAGTTTCAGAAGCTATTGCAATACTTAAATATACAAATAAAGCTGCAAGTCCAATTGTTGAAAAATTATTAAAGTCAGCAATAGCAAATGCAGTAAATAATAATCATATGGATGAGACAAAATTAGTTATTTCTGAAATATATGCAAATCAAGGACCAACAATGAAAAGAATTATGCCAAAAGCAAAAGGTAGCGCAGATAGAATAAGAAAAAGAACTAGCCATATTAAAATAGTATTAAAGGAAGCAGTTTAAAAAGGAGGTAAATTTAAAATGGGTCAAAAAGTTAGTCCACATGGACTTAGGGTTGGAATAATAAAAGATTGGTCTTCAACTTGGTATGCAAATAAACAAGACTTTTCAAAGAATTTAATAGAAGATTATAAGATACGTGAATATTTAAAAAAGACTCTTAAGTCTTCTGGAATATACAAATTAAATATTTCAAGAAAATCTGATAATGTAAAAGTAGATATATATACAGCAAAACCTGGAATGATTATAGGTAAAGGTGGAGCTGCAATAGATGAATTAAAATCAAAATTAGGTAAATTAATAAATAAAAATGTTTCTTTAAACATAGTAGAAGTAAAAGATGTTGATCTTGCTGCAGTACTTGTTGCAGAAAATATTGCACTTCAACTTGAAAAGAGAATATCTTTTAGAAAAGCAATGAAGCAAGCAATGCAAAAAACTATGAAAGCAGGAGCTTTAGGAATAAAAACTGCAGTATCTGGACGTTTAGGTGGTGCTGAAATTGCAAGAACTGAACATTATAATGAAGGTACAATACCTTTACAAACTTTAAGAGCAGATATCGATTATGGATTTGCGGAAGCAAAAACTACATATGGAATAATAGGCGTTAAAGTATGGATATATAAAGGTGAAGTACTACCTGAGAAAAAAGAAGTTAAAGGAGGTAACTAAAAATGTTGTCACCAAAAAGAACAAAATATAGAAAAGTACAAAAAGGTAGAATAAAAGGAAATGCTTCAAGAGGAACAAAATTAGTAAACGGAGACTTTGGAATTGTTGCAACTGAACCAGCATGGATTACTGCAAATCAAATAGAATCTGCCAGAGTAACTTTATCAAGATATACTAAAAAAGTAGGTAAAGTTTATATATGCATTTTCCCAGATAAGCCAATTACTAAAAAGCCAGCTGGAACTCGTATGGGATCTGGTAAAGGAAATCCAGAATATTTTGTTGCAGTTGTAAAACCTGGAAGAGTAATGTTTGAAATTAGTGGCCTTAGTGAAGATATAAGTAAAGAAGCTTTAAGAAAAGCAATACAAAAATTACCAATAAAATGTAAAATAATAGGTAAGGAACTAAGTGAAGAAGTAGCAGTAGAAGGGGGAGTGAGCGATAATGAAATCTAGTAAAATGAAAGAATATACTGCAATGTCAGTTGAAGACTTAAAAAAAGAATTAAAAGAATTAAAACAAGAATTGTTTAAATTAAGATTTCAACATGCTCTAAATGGTTTAGATAACCCTAAAAAAATAGGAGCTGTAAGAAAAAATATAGCAAGAGTTAATACTGTTATAACACAAAAAGAAAGTAATGTTTAGTGGTAAAGGAGGGTATTAGGCATGGAAAGAAATCTAAGAAAAACTAAAATTGGTAAAGTGGAAAGTAACAAAATGGATAAAACAATAGTTGTAAGAATAGATATGAAAGAAAAAGATTCACTTTACGGTAAAATAGTAAATAGAACTTTAAAAGTAAAAGCACATGATGAAAATAATGAATGCAGTATAGGTGATACAGTGGAAATAATGGAAACTAGACCACTAAGTAAAGATAAAAGATATAGACTTGTAAGAATTGTGGAAAAAGTTAAATAATTAGTAAATTGAAGGGAGGACTAATCCATGATACAACAACAATCATTATTAAAAGTAGCTGATAATACAGGAGCAAAAGAGATAATGTGTATACGTGTACTTGGTGGACACCATAGAAAATGGGGTAATATAGGTGACGTAATTGTTGCTTCTGTAAAAAAAGCAGCTCCTGGCGGAGCAGTAAAAAAAGGCGATGTTGTTAAAGCAGTTATAGTAAGAACAAAAAGAGGTCTAAGACGTGATGATGGTTCATATATTAGATTTGATGAGAATGCTGGTGTTTTAATTAAAGATGATAAAACACCAAGAGGAACACGTATATTTGGACCTGTAGCAAGAGAACTAAGAGATAACGATTATATGAAAATTGTATCTCTAGCACCAGAAGTTCTTTAATTTGCGGAGGTGAAAAAATTGGTAGCAAAAATTAAATTAAAAAAGGGAGATAAAGTAATAGTTAATACTGGTTCTGAAAAAGGAAAAAAAGGAAAAATACTAAAAGTAGATAAAAAATCAGGAAAAGTATTAGTAGAAGGAATTAACGTAAGAACAAAACACGTTAAAGCCAAAAAACAAGGACAAGAATCTGGAATAATAAAGAGTGAAAACCCTATTGCAGTATCAAAAGTAAATTTCTATTGTGATAAATGTGGAAAGGGTGTAAAACTTGGAATAAAAATAGACGAAAATGGGAAAAAAGCTAGATTCTGTAAAAAATGTCAAGAAATAAAGTAAGGAGGGCAAATATAGATGAACCTTGAAGAAATGTATAAATCAGAAGTAATTCCTGCAATGATGAAGAAATTTAATTACAAGTCAGTAATGCAAGTACCAAAGTTAGAAAAAGTAGTTATAAACATGGGTGTATCTGATGTTAAAGAAAGCTCTAAAGCTATGGATGCTGCAGTAGCTGATTTAACAAAAATAGCAGGACAAAAACCAATAGTTACAAAAGCTAGAAAATCAATTGCAGCTTTTAAAGTAAGAGAAGGAATGGATATTGGTTGCAAAGTTACTTTAAGAAGAGAAAAAATGTATAGTTTTATTACTAAACTATTTAATGTAGCACTTCCACGTGTAAGAGATTTTAAGGGAGTAAAACCTAACTCTTTTGATGGAAGAGGTAATTATTCAATGGGAATAAAAGAGCAATTAATTTTCCCAGAAATTGAATATGATAAAATCGATAAAGTTAGAGGAATGGATATCATTTTTGTTACAACAGCAAAAACTGATGAGGAAGCCAAAGCATTACTTGAAATGCTAGGTATGCCATTTTCAGAGAAATAGGGAGGATTAAAGTATGGCAAAAAAATCTATGATTGCTAAACAAAAAAGAACACCTAAATTTAGCACAAGATATTATAATAGATGTAAAATATGTGGTAGACCACATTCTTACATGAGAAAATACGGAGTATGCCGTCTTTGTTTTAGAAAATTAGCATATAATGGTGAAATACCTGGAGTAAAGAAGGCAAGCTGGTAAAAAGGAGGTAAGGAATTAATGAATACAACAGATCCAATTGCAGATATGTTAACAAGAATAAGAAATGCAAATTCTGCTAGACATCAAACAGTAGATATACCTTATTCAAGAGTAAAAAAAGCAATAGCTGATATATTAGTAAATGAAGGATTTGTAGAGTCTATTGATGTAATTGAAGAAGGCTCTTACAAAACAATAAGAATTACTTTAAAATATCAAAATAAAGTAAGAGTATTACAAGGCCTTAAAAGAATTAGTAAACCAGGCCTTAGAATATATGCAAATGTAGAAGAATTACCAAGAGTTCTAAATGGATTAGGAATAGCAATTATTTCTACTTCTAAAGGAATTATGACTGATAAAGATGCTAGACGTCAAAATATTGCAGGAGAAGTTCTAGCATATGTTTGGTAAAATACAATAAAAAAAGAAAAGGAGGGAATATCCAAATGTCAAGAATTGGTAAAAGTCCAATAACTATACCACAAGGTGTTGAAGTAACAGTTGATAATAATACAGTTACAGTAAAAGGGCCAAAAGGGACTTTAACACAAAGCTTTTTAGAATGTGTTAATATAAAAAAAGAAAATGATAAGGTTGTAGTTGAATTACTTGATGAAAAGAAAGGTAATATTCATGGATTGACTAGAACTTTAATCCATAATATGGTAGTAGGTGTAACTGATGGATTTGAAAAAGCATTAGAAATAAATGGTGTAGGTTATAGAGCACAAAAACAAGGTAAAAAGATAGTACTTACTTTAGGTTATTCACATCCAGTAGAAATTGAAGAACCTGAAGGAATAACTATAGATGTACCATCACAAACTTCAATAATAGTAAAAGGTGCTGATAAACAACTTGTAGGTCAAGTTGCAGCAAATATTAGAGAAAAGAGATTACCAGAACCATATAAAGGTAAAGGTATTAAATATGCTAGCGAAAGAATAAGAAGAAAAGAAGGAAAAGCTGGCGGTAAAAAATAATCCTTAAAAATAAAAAAGGAGGGAGCTTTAGAATGATAAATAAGATTGATAGAAAAAAATCAAGAGCTACTAGACAAAAAAGAGTAAGAGCAAAAGTAAAAGGAACTGCTTCAAGACCAAGACTTTGTGTATTTAGAAGTTTAAATAATATATATGCAAGCTTGATTGATGATGAAAGTGCTACTACTATAATTTCTACATCTACACTTAGTAAAGAAGTAAAAACTAAAAAATCTAATGTAGAAGCAGCAAAAGAAGTAGGAACACAAATTGCAAAATTAGCAGCTAAAAAAAATATAGATACCGTTGTTTTTGATAGAAATGGTTATTTATATCATGGAAAAATCAAAGCTTTAGCAGAAGCAGCAAGAGAAGCTGGCTTAAAATTTTAATAGAAAGGAGAAGGCAAGAAATGGCTGAATCAAAAAAAGAAAAGAAACATAATTCAAAATCTGAACTTAAGAACGAAGCAAAACAAGAATTTAAGGAAAAAGTTGTTAATGTTAGTAGAGTAGCTAAGGTTGTTAAAGGTGGAAGAACTTTTAGATTTAGTGCACTTGTTGTAATAGGAGACGGTAAAGGTCGTATAGGTATAGGTACTGGAAAATCTGCTGAAGTACCAGAAGCTATAAAAAAAGCAACAGACGATGCTAGAAAAAATGTAGTTACTATATCTTTAGTTAATAATACTATACCTCATGAATATACAACTAATTTTGGGGCATCTAAGGTTATATTAAAACCTGCAGTTGAAGGTACAGGCGTTATAGCTGGTGGAGCTGTAAGACCAGTTTTAGAACTTGCTGGTGTTAAAAATGTTACTGCAAAAACACTTGGTTCTCGTAATAGCAGAAATGTTGTTTATGCAACATTAAAGGCATTAAAGGCTATGAGAACACCTGAAGAAGTAGCAAAACTTAGAGGAAAAACTGTAGAACAAATATTAAAATAATATAAAATAAGATAAGAGAGGAGGAAACTTTTTCTATGAAAATTCAAGAATTAGGTCCAGCATATGGAGCAACTACAAAAAGAAAAATTGTAGGAAGAGGAATAGGATCAGGAACTGGTAAAACTGCTGGTAAAGGTCATAAAGGTCAAAAAGCTAGAACTGGTGGTAAAATTAGAAGAGGATTCGAAGGTGGACAAACACCTTTATATAGAAGAATTCCAAAAAGAGGATTTAAAAATCACTTTGCTAAAGAATATGCTACAATTAATATAAAAGATTTAGAAATTTTTGATAATGATACTATTGTAGATGCAAAAGTATTATTAGAAAAGAAAATTATAAAAAAAGAGTTAGATGGAATAAAAGTTTTAGGAAATGGTGATTTATCTAAAAAATTAACTGTTGTAGCAGCTAAATTCTCAAAAGCAGCTAAAGAAAAAATAGAAGCTACAGGTGGAAAGATAGAGGTGAAGTAGAATATGCTACAAACCATTAAAAATATTTTTTCTGTTAAAGATATAAGAAAGAAACTACTTTTCACTTTATTTATAATATTGTTATATAGAGTAGGTACATTTATAACAGTACCTGGTATTGATAAAGTTATGTTTATGGACCAAATAGATACAACTGGAGGACTTTTAGGTACAATAAACTTAATATCTGGAGGAGCGTTTTCCAATTTCTCTATTTTTGCTATGACAATAGGGCCATATATTACTGCATCAATAGTACTTAATTTACTTCAAATAGTTATTCCTTCACTTGAAAAATTAGCAAAAGAAGGAGAAGAGGGAAGAAAGAAATTAAATAAATATACTAAATGGCTTACTATTGCACTTGGAATGGTTGAAGCTTTAGGATTATATTTAACATATAAAAAATTCTTACTTCCAGAATTACAAACAGGTATAGGAGCTATCTTTGGAGGTATATTGTTTGTATCATCACTTATGGCTGGTACTGCACTTCTTACTTGGCTTGGTGATAAAATTACTGAGTATGGAGTAGGAAATGGAATTTCAGTTATTGTGTTTGTTGGTATAATATCTAGAGTTCCAGATGCTGCCGTTTCATTATTTAAAATGGCACAAAATGGAATTACTCAAACTTTAATTGTTGTTGCAATAATAGTTGCTATGGTAATAGTAATAGCTGGAGTAATTTATGTACAACAAGCAGAAAGAAGAATTCCTGTAAACTATGCTAAAAGAGTAGTTGGAAGAAAAATGTACTCAGGACAGAATACACATATCCCTATAAAAGTAGCAATGGCCGGAGTTATGCCAATTATATTTGCAATGTCATTTATGATGTTTCCAAGTATGATTATAAACTTATGTACTAAAGGTAATCCTACTGGATTTTGGAGCATAGTAAATAATATATTCTCTGTTTCAAGTAACAGTCAATGGTATTATTTAGTTTCATATTCAGTAATATATATGCTATTAATAATAGCTTTTACGTTTGTTTATACATTATTTATGGTAAATCCTGTTGAAATATCTAATCAGTTAAAGAAAAATGGTGGATTTATACCAGGTATAAGAGCTGGTATAAATACATCTGATTATATTTCAAAGGTATTAAAATATATAACAACATTTGGAGCATTATTCTTAGCTGTAATAGCAGTACTTCCTATATTATTACAAGGTGTTACTACTTTATCAATAACTTTTGGCGGTACATCTGTACTAATTGTAGTAAGTGTTGCACTTGAAATACTTAAAAACATAGAAACACAAATGGTAAGTAGACATTATACAGGCTTCTTATCAAGTAAATAATAGCATCATATTTTGGTGCTATTTTTTTAGGAGTTGGTAAATAAATATATGGAAAAAATAGATTTTGCAGTAATATGTGCACTAGATTTAGAAGTAAATGAAGTATTAAAAATTTTAGATATATATAACAAAACCAAAAAGTATAATATAGAAATTTATGAGGGAAAATTATTCAATAAAAATATAGTTATTGCTAAAAGCGGTATTGGAAAAATTTCAGCTGCAAGAACTACTCAGGTAATTATATCAAGTTATAATCCAAAATATGTTGTAAATATCGGATCAGCTGGTAGTATAAATAAAGACTTAAATTATGGTGATATAGTAATATCAAGTGCTTGTGTGCAAATAGATGCTGATTGTACTGCTTTTGGCACTAAACTTGGTAAATTTCAAGATGAAGATGAAATATATACATATGCTGATAAAGAAC
This sequence comes from uncultured Clostridia bacterium, assembly GCA_947626975.1. Taxonomy (GTDB): domain Bacteria; phylum Bacillota; class Clostridia; order TANB77; family CAG-465; genus CAG-465. The sequence goes on along the minus strand of CANQUF010000002.1, from coordinate 28,254 downwards.
TTATACAAAAGAGTAATAATATAATGAAGGGTATATTAAATAATGAATTTTCAGTAAATATTGGAATAATTGCAACATCTGATACATTTATAACAAATAGAGAATATAAAGAATTTATTAGAAAAAATTTTAACGCTGATTGTGTTGAAATGGAGGGAGTTGCAGTTGCAAATGTATGCAAAGAGTGTAATGTACCTTTTGTTGTTATTCGTGGAATATCTGATAAATTAAATGATAAAAATCCAAGTGATACATATGAAAAATATAAAATTATTGCAAGTAGAAGAGGTGCAATGTTTTTAAAAGAATTAGTAAAATATAATATATAATTTACAAAATAAAAAGCAGATAGTAGTTATAACAATTACTATCCGTTTTTATTGCTTTTAAAAATCTCTATTAAAAATTTGTATTAAAGCTTGTCATTCCTATTCCAACAACTGCCATAAATATTAAAACTATGGCCACTATTATTGCTATAATAAGCCATGTTGCAAAGAATGATCTTGCATAGCTTCTTCTGTTTAGATTAGAAGAATCAAATGCAAAAACAATTAATAATATAAATCCAACAAGTGGAATTGAAAATAATAGGTTATAGCCAACATATCCCCAAGCTGATATTGGTCTATATTCTTCTGGAATATTAGAGTTATCCATTATAAATTCCCCCCTTATAAAATATTATATATAATAATATAAAAAAATACAATAAATTATTAAAAAATATAAAAAATACAAAATAATTAAATTTAATATAAAACATTGAATATAATATTTGCTTAGTATATAATTTATATGGTGATAATATGAATGAAAGCATCCAAAAAAAAAGAAAGAGTGTTATATGGATTATTTTATTAATACTTTTAATTATTTTAATAAGTATTATAGAATTTTGTCTTTTTAAAGCTTTTTTAAATAATTATAATGCTAATAAAAAACTTTCTTTAGATGGATATCATTACTATACTAATAGTTACAGTTCAGATCTTGAAGAATATGAAAAACTTAAAGGAGATACTTCCCCTATTTTAGAAGATAAGTATAAAATTATTGATAATTATAATGATTATGAAGAATTTTATAAAAAATTAAGTAATATAAAAAAAATACTAAAGAATGATATAAAAATAAAAGAATTTGATAGAAATTTTTTTAAAAACAATTCATTATTACTAATAGCGGAACATGCAGACTCTCAAGTATTATATTGTAATTTGAAATGTATATCTACTCAAGATGATACTATAACAGTAGGTTTAAATTATAGTAAAAAAGGTGATGTTGGTGGTATAGAAGGAGTTATTTATTATATAGTAATAGACAAAAATATAAAAAAAGTTAGTGAGTATAACTCTAATACAGAAAATAATACAAAAAATCCAAAAAGTAATTTTCAAGAATTTAATATTGTTAATATTGACAAACCTATAATATATCTATACCCAACAGAAGAGACAAAAGTTAATGTTAAATTATTAAGAGAAGAAAATATTACTTGTTCATATCCTAAATATAATAGTAATGGATGGAATGTAATAGCAAATCCAAATGGAGATTTAATTGATATTGATACAAATAGAAAATTATACTCATTATACTGGGAAGGAAAGAATATAACAACACCAAAAATGGATGAAGGCTTTGTAATAGAAGGAAGTAAGACAGCTAAGTTTTTAGAAGATAAATTATCAATACTAGGATTAAATGATAGAGAGTCTGAGGAATTTATAATATATTGGTTACCACAACTTGAGAAAAATAAATATAATTTTATAAGGTTTAAAAGTTTAGATGAAATAAATCAAAATATGCCACTTAAAATAACTCCAACTCCAGATACTATAATTAGAGTAGTTATGGAGTGGAAGCCTTTAGATGAATATACTAAAGTAAAAGAGCAAAAATTAGAAACACCTCTAAGAAATGGATTTACAGTAGTTGAATGGGGTGCAACAAAAATAGAATAGAAATATATAAAAAGCAGGACTTATTTTCTGCTTTTTTAATATTTTAAAATTTTAATTTATTAATAAAAAATAGGAAATATAAAAATATTTCCTATAAAATGAAAACTATAAATATTTAAACTATTGGTTCATTCCATTTTGCATTTCGTTTGCTGATTTAGCAATCATCTTTTTAACCATTTCTCCACCTACAGAACCAGCTTCTTTAGATGTTAAGTCACCATTGTAACCTTCTTTTAAGTTAACACCTAATTCATTTGCAACTTCCATTTTAAATTTGTTTAAAGCTGCTTTAGCTTGTTTGTTAGTCATTTTACTTGATGTTGATGCCATTTAATTCACCTCCAATTTATTATTAATGTGTGTAATTTTTTTAAAATCATACATAAAATTAAAAAAATATATAAATTTATAATAATTATAAAAAAATCCAACACAAATTAATTTGTGTTGGAAATAAAAAATTAATTAGAAAGTAGTTATACTATTAGCTATTTATAGATTCGACAATTCTACAAACAGAGGAAATATGATATTTCATATTAACTACTTGATCTGAATATTGTGGAAAGTATGCTTTAGCATACGTACAAAGAGGATATATATAATCAGTGTTTTCTTTTATATAATTTATTCTTTCAGCTTCATCTAAAACACTTAACCTAGTACAAGTATTAGCCCTATTTGAAAGTTTTATAAGAAGAGCTTTATAATTAGTTCTTAAACTATTGTAATATTCATCATTTGTTATATTTTCAGCTTTAGAAACTAATCTTATTAATTCTAAAATCTCACTACTAAAACCATACTTATAAACTAATTCATTGCTATACCTATCAAAACCGCAGTGCTTAAAAATCTCGTGAAGTAAAGCTGCAGCACATGTGGCGTCATCATTAATTTTTAATGATATAAGATAGGATGCAACTCTTAGAGGATGAATAATAAAAGGATCGCCACACTTTCTTGTTTGACCCTCATGTAATCTTTCTGCTAATGCTAAAGCTTTTAGAGTATATGGCATATTTTTTCCTTTAGCATAACCTCTTATAAAAAGTAAAGTTTTTCTATATTTTGTCGAGCTAGTTTGTATAGGATTTATTTCGTATAAAGTTTCAATTGCTTCACATATTGATACCATCTGATATTTGATAATTGTAATAGCATTTGAAAATTCAGGATAATATTCTTTTCCGTACTTACAAAGAGGGAAAACTAAATTTCTACTTTCGTCTACATATTTAATCATTTTTTCTTTGGTAAATGCATCGACCGTTGAAAGATTGTTTGCTCTATCTGATAATTTTATAATCAGTGCCTTCTTGTTTTCCTTTATTCTTGAATAATAGCCTTTTTGATCTGGATCTATTTCCTTATAATTTTTAGGCTTTGTAAGTAAAAGAACAATATCAATTACTTCTTTATCTAGCTCGTACTTTAATTGTAACTCTTCTACAGGGTTTTCAATATTACAATCTTCAATTACATCATGTAGAATAGCGGCAGCGCATGTTATATCATCATCGATTCCTAGATTAATAAGATAAGAGGTAACTTCAAGCGGATGAATGATATACGGATCTCCACCTTTTCTTCGTTGATTTGCATGAAATTGAAATGCAACGGTTAGAGCAATTAATGTATTTCGCATTTCTTTAGCTATGGCATATCCTTTTAAGAATAAATAAATTTCCTCCCAATTGTCCAAATGAACTTTACTTGGTTGAATTAAAATTTTTTCACTACTCATAGTAATTCCTCCTTAGTTAATAAACATAAGATTTTATATTTTTATGAAGTTATTATATACATTTAAGAAAAAAAAGTCAATATATAGCCCTAAAATTATAAAAAAAAAGCTATATACTTGAAAAATATAAAATTTAGTGTATAATATAAGTGTGAGGTGATCCTATGAAATTAGATTTAACAGGACTTCGTATAGAAGTTACAGATGCAATAAAAGAATTTGTGGATAAGAAAATTCAAAAATTAAATAAATTTTTTGATGATGATACACTTTGTCATGTTACTTTTTCTTCACCTGCAAAAGGTAAGCAACATGTTGATATGAGAATTGAGTATAAATCACATACATATATTGCAGAAGATGATGTTGAAGACTTATATTATGGTATCGAGTCTTTAATTAGCAAAATAGAAAGACAATGTAGGAAAATTAAAGATGAAAATATAGGTAAGAAAAGAAATGAGACAATAGAAATAAATACTGAAGAAGTGTAAAAAAATAGTTACTGGATTATTTTCAGTAACTTTTTTTCATATTAGGTTAGGTATATTTAAAAAGATATATTTTTACCAGAGTACCAATTTACATATGTTAATTAGAAATTTAATTAATTTTTTTAATATAATAAATACAAGATTATTCTTAGAAGGTGATTTTATGGAAAAACTATATGATTTTAGTAAAAATATTGATGATGAAAAAATAAACGAAATATCAAGTAAAATAAAAAATGGTAAAATTATCGTATTTCCAACTGAAACAGTATACGGAATAGGTGCAAATGCATTAGATGAAAAAGCTGTAAATAAAATTTTTAAAATTAAACAAAGGCCATCGGATAATCCTTTAATTGTTCATGTGTGTGATAAAGAAATGATATATAGAATTGCCAAAAATATAACTGAAATTGAGGATAAATTAATTGATAATTTTATGCCAGGACCATTTACAATAATATTAGAGAAAAAAGATATAATTCCTAATAATGTTACTTGTTCTATGCCAACAGTAGGAGTAAGAATGCCAAATAATGAAATTGCAAGAACTATAATTGAAAGGTGTAATACTCCAATTGCAGCACCTAGTGCTAATTTATCAGGTAAACCAAGTGGTACTAATATTAAAGATATTATGAATGAATTAGGCAATAAAGTGGATTACGTTATAGATGGCGGAGATTGTGATATAGGTATAGAATCTACAGTAGTAAGAGTGATAGATGATGAAGCAGTAATATTTAGACCTGGTAAAATAACAAAAGAAGATATAGAAAGATTAGGTATAAAAGCAAGATTAGATGAACATACATTTAAAAAGACATTTAATGATGAAAAAGTACAATCACCTGGAATGAAATATAGACATTATTCACCTAATGCAAAAACTATACTAATATATTATGAAAATGAGTCAGATACATTAAAAGAAATAAAAAATGTAGTTCTAGAAAGTAATATAAATACTAGTGAAATTTGTATAATAGGTTTTAGTGAGCATAAAAATGAAATTTTAAATTATACAAAAAGTTTTAATAAATTAAAATATGTAGATATAGGTAGCAAATATAATATATTAGAAATATCTAAAAATATATACTCAGCACTAAGAAAATCTGATAAATATAATTCAAAACTTTGTATAATTGAAGGAATAAGAAAAGAAGGTATAGGAATAGGCGTTATGAATAGGTTATATAGAGCTAGTTCTATGTATATAGGAGACTAAAATATTTAGGGCAATCTGTAATAAATAATTTTAGATATAAAAGTTATAACTGATATTAGATATAGTAAAAAATAAAAATTGCTAGAAATGTTTAAAAACATATAGAAGATTTTTAGTATGATAGTTATAACATTTTTTGTATAGAAATCATAAGAAGGAAAAATCTGTAATGATAAAGATTCTAAGTATATATTTATACTTTAATAAATTATCTTAAATTTTCTAATAAATTAATGACATTATTTATATGCAATTAAATCATTCCCTTATATTTGTTAGGTAACATTATTTTAAGGTATAAATGATTTAATTGCAATTTTTTTATACAAAAAATAATGCTAGAGTTTTTACACTCCAACATTTATTATATATTTAAATAATATGATTTGCTTCATCAAGTTTTTTTATACTTAAAGAAGCAGTAATACCAGCTCCAAAAGTTATTGTTACGTTGTTCTCTGTTGCAGATAAAGCTATATCTAATGTGTCACTAGCAGATAAAGAAACTATAGTACTACCATTAAAATTAGTAGTTTCATTAGCTGTAATTGGTTTAATTAAAACAGTAGAAGGTATCATGACTGAATTTTTTCTTACCATTAAACTTATTGTAGCTGCTTTGTTCCCAGAAAAACTAACTGAATAATTTAGCTCATATATTCCATCTTGCTCTAATCCAAAAGCATTTGTTGGTGAATCAATAATATTTATATTATCCATAACTTCTGTAAGAGGTACTTGTATCCAAGTTCCTGCACCAAGAGTATCTAAAGTTGAAGTCATATTATTATATTTTCCACCATAGGCACTTAATAAAGCAGCACCTGCAGGACCAGCTGGACCCATAGGACCAGGTGGCCCTGCTATTCCTTGTTCACCTTTTGGACCTTGAGGTCCCTGGTCTCCTTTTACTCCAGGCTCTCCTTGTATTCCAGGTAAACCTGGAATACCCTGTAATCCTTGAATTCCTTGATCTCCTTTTGGACCTTGAGGTCCTTCTATGCCTTGTGGCCCAGTAGGTCCAATTATACCTTGAGGACCTGTAGCTCCAGTTACACCTTGAGGACCTGTAGCCCCAGTTACACCTTGAGGACCTGTAGCTCCAGTTACGCCTTGAGGGCCTGTAGCTCCAGTTATACCTTGAAGTCCCGGAAGTCCTCTTATACCTGGAATGCCTGTTGCTCCTGTTGGACCTTGTAACCCTCTTACTCCAGGAATCCCTTGTGGTCCAGTTGGACCAATAGGACCTGGAATTCCTTGAATCCCTTGAATTCCTTGTGGCCCAGTAGGCCCGATTGGTCCTGGAATACCTTGTATACCCTGAGGTCCCATAGGTCCTGGAATACCTTGAATGCTTTGAGTTCCAGTAGAACAAATTGGACAAGAAATACATTGAGGACCGTGAATTCCTATGTTTGCATTGGGTTTACAAAATTTTGATGATAGTTGGGAATTATTACAATTATTATTGTGGTAAGCTTGATATTTAACGCATTTATAAGTGAAATCATTATTATCGTCATTTTCACATTTAGATTTTGATGTATTCATTGTTACCTCCTTAAATTTATAATATTATTTATAATATATATAATATGTTAAAGAGAATTATTATGATACATAAAAATATAATATAAATTTTGTAAACAATAATACAGATGAGAATTATTTATTAATATCTACATTATTAATATCTTTTGGACTATATTCTTCAGGCCTTAATCCAAGTCTAGTAGACATATATTTTAAAATTGAAAATATAATTACTATGCTTATAATAGCCAAAATAATACAAACAGTACTTGTATTAAAATAATCTAATAATATCCCAATACTAAAAGAAAACATAGTTGAACCAATATTTTCAAAAATATAATATAAAGAAGTAATTCTATTTCTAATTTTATGTGTAGTAAAACTTAAAATATATTTTTTTACTGCAACTCTATATGCTCCTTGTACAAGTCCTATAATAGAGATACATATAATTAAAATGATATTAGAATATATATTTAAATTGTTATTAATACTAGTAATTCCTATAATTAATAAAGATGTTAAAAGTAAATATGATAATATAGATAAAGTTTTATTTTTAAATTTTTTTTCAATTAGAAATAGAGATTTAGCTCCAATACCAATGAATATTGAGGCAACACATACTATCATTGTAACATATTGGTCTTGTATTCCAACATCAGTTAAAATAGCTTTATATAACGTTGAAGTTACACCTAATATTCCAGCAAATGCAAAAGAAAAAATATATATTACTTTTAGCCTATTGCTAGTAAGAATATTTTTAGTGTCAGTAAATACTTTGCAAATGCCATATTTATTTTGTGAGACTTTTGAATCTACATTCTTAAACTTAAAAGACATAACGAAAGCTATAATCAAGTTAATTAAACACAATATTAAAGGAATATATACATTTAATATAAATAAAAAACCAGATATGAATGAAGCAAAAGCTTCATAATAGTAGTATTTTGAATTAGATTTTCCTTCAATTTTTGAGAAATCTGATATTTTATCTATTTTTTTTAATGAAGCATATAAAATACTACTCTCACTAATATTTTTTAAAGTAAAACCAAAAGCTCCAAACATGTTACCAATTATGATAAAAACATAGCTATTAGTAAAAATATACATAGAACAATATATTATATTAAATATATTTCCTAAAATTATACTTGCTTTTAAATTTAATTTATTAATTAAATTATTACATAGAATTTGAAAAATAATTGTAAATAATGCATAGAAACCATTTATATATAATATTTGTGCCATTGAAAAATGTTTTATTGTTGTTAAAAAAAGTACAGATATTGCATAGTAAAATAACCAGTCATAAGCAAACATTTTATATTTTTTATATAATTTTATATTATTTTTTGCATTTTTCTTAGTTATATCATCAACCATATAACCTCCTAAAAGTAAATAAATTAACTTATATTATAAAAATTATAACATATAAAAAAAATAAAGTATATAATTGATAGAAAATGTTAAAAATATTTTAAAATATTTTAAAGTATAATAATTAAATATATATAATTAAAGGGAAAAAATACAATTTTTAAATTTTTTTGTCATATATATTTACATACAATAAATTTAGTGGTAATATATATATAAGAGATAACATAGAATATGAAAATCTACAAGCACATGATAGGGAATCGGGAATTATAGTCTGTGTTGAAAGCTCTTTTTTAAAAGAGAATCCTAATGACTATAACGGGATGCCCACCTTTACACAAAGGGTTTTATCATTATAATGTTATCTCTTTTTATTTAAAATTATAATAATATTATAAAATTGTAAGTAAATTAAAAAAATATCTTTTTTTTTATTGCAATTTTTTTTTGTTTATTCTATAATAATTATATAAGTAGATTGTAGGGGGAAACATATGAAAAGATTTATTGATAAGGAAACAGGAAAAGAAGTAAATGTATTAACTGAAGAAGAAGCAATGAGAATTGCAATGATGTATATTGATCATTGCTCAGGTAAGGAGAAAATGCCTAGTAATAGAGAGCATTTAATATCATTTTTGTATGACTTTTTAGTGTATGGCGATGATGATGATATGGAAAATATGACAAAAGCATTAGCTGATATAGTTAATTCAAAACCAGAAGCTGAAAGAGCAATATATGTTACAGTATATAATATATTTAAAAAATATCAAGAATTTACTAAAGATGATATAAAAATTGTAGAAGCAACAAGTTATATTTTTAATATGGATAATAGCAAAACTGTTATAGATAGAAAAAAGGCAAATAATGAAGAATTAGATTCAAATGAAAAAATCCTTTCAGGTCTTTTCGATGAAGGCTTGGATTTTAGTACATTTGCATCACATATATGCGAAGTATGGGATAGAAATGTTAAAGAAAAATTATCTAAACAAGGAGAAGAAGTAGATATTCCTTTAGATGATGAACTTGCATATCAAGATTTATTACAGTTTGCACAAACTGGTAAATTACCTCAAAAAGCAGAGTATATGGTAAATTATATTAATGTTAAATCTATAAAAGATGATGATTATATAGAAGATAAAAAAAAAATTGAATATAAAGAAAATTATGTAGAAAATACTGATGAAAATTCTAATAATGATTATAATGAGCAAGAAGATAAAAGCACTCAAGAAATTGAAGAATATAATAATGTTGAAGGAATTGAAGATAATCTAAATATAGAAAACACTAAAAGTGAAATTGAAGATACTCAAAATATTGATGATGTACAGGAAAGTCAATATACTGAAAATATGAATAATGATAGTAATAATATTGATAATGTGGAGAACATGCAAGAAGTACAAGATAATTCTTCATATGATAGTAGCTATTCTAATTATGACAATTATAATAATGAAGATAGTAATAAAGAGCAGGAAACTTCATATGATAATGTTCAAGAAAATCAAATTCCTACAATAGAAATATCAATAGATGATGATAATAATTATGATCAAAATAATACTGAAGAAAATAATAATGTAGATATTCAAGATAATAGTAGTGTTAATGAAACTCAACAAGTACAGCAAGAAGACAATGATTACAATAAAGAAACAATTGATAATATTATTAAAGATGAACAACCACAACAAAATTATCAAGAACAGCAATCACCAAGTTATGATGACGACTTTGGAGAAATAGTACTTGAAGATGATGGATACGTAGATCCAGAAAATACTCAAGATATAGATAAATCTTCAGATAATTCATCTTCTAATCAAATTAATGATGATATGGATTCTGATATGTATGATGTAGACAATATGTATAATAGTGCAGTTGAAGAAAGTAGATTATCTTCTGATGAAGATGAAACTGATTCTTTTAGAGATTAAATTTATTTTAAAAAATAAGTAATTAAACATCAAATAAATAATAAGTATAGAATGTGAATAAATTGAAATTATTTGATTTATTTAGTAAAAAGAATGAAAAAGATGAAGTGGTAGAAGAACATGCACCAGGATGGGATGCTATTACAGAAGAGGTAGAAAGAATATATCCTGAACAAAAAGATCCAAAACATTATGGTACTGCATTTAAGTGGAGAGTAAGAGGCAAAGATCCGCTTGATGGAATAAATATATATGATGGAGGAGATTATTGGCGTTTCGTTACATATGGATTATCAGAACTTTATGGAAAAGAAAGATAACTACGTAGATGAATAAACGATTGGCATAGAACATTTGAAAAATTCTAAAAAGTTTTAATAGGTTTTAAAAAGGCTTGAAGACAGTAAAATAAAGCATTGTAGCGATTTTATAAATAACACATAAAAAGACAAAATTTTAATGAAATTTGTCTGATAGCATTAAAAATATGAGTTAAATAAAATGAATAGAGAAGAGATAATGCAATTCATAAACAATATAGTAATGGAATTCAATTAATTGTAAAAACAATTACATTATAGTGTGACGCAGAAAAGAATTTTATAAAAGAATAAAATTAAAGGAGTTCTCAATGAAAGAAAACTATTTAGATAAAATTAAATATGAAAAAATTGGTGAAACCAAAGATTCTAAAGAACGTCAATTAAACTGGAATATTGCATTTGGATTGCAAGCAGTAGATAATCTTACACCTTCTAAATATATGGTAGATTTAGCAACTGAAAATATTGTTGGTAAGAAAAGTTATGAGGTTGTTGAAGAACAAGTAAGAAAGTATTATGAAAATGCTGACAACGCAAAAACAGATAAAAGTGAAAGACAAGCAGATGAAGTGTCAGTAAAAATAGTAAAAATATTAAATGATAATGCATTTACATTTAATTATTTAACATTGAAACAATATCATAAAAAGTTATTTGAAAACATAGATATAGGAATCGATGAAAAATACATTGGAGAATTTAGAGATTATAACATTACAAAAAAAGAATCAATTTTAAATGGAGAATCAGTACAATATGCAGATTATTCTATGATTGAAGAAACTTTAAGATATGATTTTGAAGAAGAAGCAAATCAAAGATACACAGAAAAAACAGAAAGAGAAAAAATAGAAAGATTATGCAAATTTACAGCACACATTTGGCAAGTACACCCTTTTGGCGAAGGAAATACAAGAACCACTGCTCTATTTATACAAAAATATTTGAATAGTAAAGGTTTTGATGTTAATAACGAACTATTCAAAGATAATTCATTGTATTTTAGAAATGCTTTGGTTAGAACAAATTATAGCAACATTTCAAAGGGAATTGAAGAAAATAACAAATATTTAATAATGTTTTTTGAAAATTTACTATTTAATAAAAATAATAAATTAGATAATGCAGAACTTAAAGTATCTAATAAATCTTAAAGAAATTTAGTAAATTTAATGGCGTAGCATTAAATTAGCATTTTTAAAAGTTGAAAAAACGCTCTGAACAGTAGTTATGAGAAAAACAATACTGAAAGAAATAATGATTTAAATATTCAAAATAATAATAATAATGTTAATGAAAATCAAGAAGTACAACAAGAAGAGAATAATGATTATAATAAAGAAGCAATTGATAATATTATTAAAGAGGAACAACCACAACCAAATTATGAAGAACAACAATCACCAAGTTATGATGACGACTTTGGAGAAATAGTACTTGAAGATGATGGGGAGGTACCTCCAGAAAATACTCAAGATATAGATAAATCTTCAGATAATTCATCTTCTAATCAAATTAATGATGATATGGATTCTGATATGTATGATGTGGATAATATGTATAATAGTGCAGTAGAGGAAAGCAGACTATCTTCTGATGAAGATGAAACTGATTCTTTTAGAGATTAAATTTATTTTAAAAAATAATTAATTAAACATCAAATAAATAATAAGTATAGGATGTGAAAAATTGAAATTATTTGATTTTTTAGCAAAAATAATGAAAAAAAGGAAGTTGTAGAAGAACATACACCAGGATGGGATGCTATTACAGAAGAGGCAGAAAGAATATATCCTGAACAAAAAGATCCAAAACATTATGGTACTGTATTTAAGTGGAGAGTAGGAGGCGAAGATCCACTTGATGGAATAAGTGTATATGATGGAGGAGATTACTGGCATTTCGTTACATATGGATTATCAGAACTTTATGGAAAAGAAAGTGAAAATAAGCAGTGGAGTGGTTATGGAATGGAATTCACTTTTAAATTAAAGAAAGATAACTACGTAGACGAAGAAACAGAAATAAAATGTATTTGTGGATTGCTACAACAAATTGCACGAATTACTTTTAAAACTGGTGAAATATTTAATTCATTTGAATTTTTATATACTGGACAAACTGAGGGCGTTGATTCAAGAAAAATATCTAATATTACTGGATTTATTACTATTCCAGATACAAATTTTAAAACACTAAATACAGAAAATGGAAAAGTAGAGTTTGTTGAATTTATTGGTGTAACGGATGCAGAGTTAAAGGCTTTAAATAATAAAGAAATAACAGTTAAAGAATTATACGAAAAGCTTGGGTCTGATATAACAAATTATAACAGAGATTCTGTAATATAAAATGTGAAATTATATATTTAGCAGTATGGAATAAATTCTATACTGTTTTTTTGAATTTAAATAATCTTTATAGACAAAATAATCAAAAAATAGTATAATATAAAATATAAATCTTTTTGGAGGTAACTAATGAAAAAGACTGTAAAAGATGTTTTTTTTAATTGTGTAACCAAAGATAACAAGTTTTGCGAAGCAAATATAGAGGAGATAAAATTTTCGAAAAAACTAAATTCTGTAATTTTAAATGCGACAAGTAATATAAATATTCCTTTAATAAATATAGAAATTTTTGAGAAAAATGCTTGTAAAGCTTACGAATTAAATAATTTTAAGATAAATTATAAATATATTGGTTCCCCAGTTTGTATAGATACTAATAAATTAAATAATGTAATTGATAATATGAGTATAAAATATGAGTATGTAAAAGACATTTTTAAAGACTCTGTCATAAATATAGATGATGAAAATAAACAAGTAAATATAGAATTATCAAATAGATTTGCAAGTTTTATACATATGAAAAAATTAGATGAATATATGAAAAATAGTATATATACAGAATATGGAACTAAGTATAATATAAATTTCTTTGATAATAAAAATATTAATGATGATAATTCAGATAAATTTAAATTTGTAAAAGTAGATATTATTAAACAAAATAATGAAAATCAAAATAGTCACTTAAGTATTGGTAATAAAAAAGAAAATATAGATTTAAAAAATAACGTTAGTAATACTGTTAATAAATTCCCAATGAGAAGACCTCTTACTAAGGAAGAAAAGGAAGATAGAGAATTTGCAAAAAACAAACAACCAGATTATGTAATTTATGGAGTAGATATAAGAACTGATGAGAGAGTAAAAGTAAGGGATGTAAATACTAGTACTGATAGAGTATGTATAGAAGGAGAAATTTTTGAAAGAGAAGAACGAGAACTAAAAAGTGGAAAGATTCTTCTGTCTTTAGATGTAACAGATTATACTAGCACTATTTGCTGTAAAATGTTTTTAACTAAAGAAAAATTTGAAGAAATAAATTCAAAACTAAAAAGAGGTAATTATATTGCAGTTCAAGGTAGACCTCAGATTGATTCTTTTTCTAATGAACTTACAATTATGGTAAATAATATAATTGAAGCTAAAAAAATTGAAACTGATACAAGGCAAGATAATAGTGAGAATAAAAGAGTAGAACTTCATTTGCATACACAAATGAGTGCTATGGATGGTGTAAGTAGCGTTACAGATATCATAAAAAAAGCTATAAAATGGAATCATAAAGCAATTGCTATAACTGATCATGGGGTAGTACAGTCTTTTCCAGAAGCAAATCATGTAATAATGGATGAATTTACTAAATTAGTAAAGAAAGAAAAAGGTTATCCTACAACTCAAGAAGTATTAGATGCTGCTCCTATAAAAATAATATATGGAGTTGAAGGTTATTTAACTCAAGATATAGAACCTAACTGTGATAAACCAAGTACGTTTTGTGTATTTGATATAGAGACAACAGGGTTTAACCCTAAATATGATAAAATAACTGAAATTGCAGTATGTAAAGTTAAAGACGGCAAAATAATAGATGAATTTACAACATTTGTAAATCCTGAAAGAAATATACCAAAAGAGGTACAAGAACTAACACATATAACACCTGATATGGTAGAAGATGCTCCTACAATTGAAACTGTACTTCCAAAGTTCCTTGAGTTTACTAAAGATTCAGTTCTAGTAGCTCATAATGCAAAATTTGATGTAGGATTTATATCATATTTTGCAAATGAACAAAAGTTAGAATTTTCACCAAAAGTAATTGATACATTAACTCAGGCAAGAGAGTTATATCCTACTTTTGAAAATCATAAATTAGGTACTATTGCCGAAAATTTAGGTATAACTTTAGAGGGGGCTCATAGAGCTATAAATGATACACGTGCAACAGTTAAAGTATTTTTAAAGATGCAAGAAGATTCTAAAAATAAAGGAATTGATGAGTATGGATATATGTATACAAATATTTCAGATGAAGTAAAAAAGTTACCATATTATCATATAATTATACTTGCAAAAAATTATGTTGGACTTAAGAATTTATATAAGCTTGTATCATATTCACATGTAAATTATTTTTATAAAAGGCCAAGAATTCCAAGATCACTTTTAAATAGATATAAAGAAGGACTTATTATTGGTTCTGCATGTGAGAGAGGTGAATTATATCAAGCAATATTTAATAAAAAATCACAGGAAGAAATTGAAAGTATAGCTAAATTTTATAATTATTTAGAAATACAACCTTTAGGAAATAATCAATTTTACTTAGATCAAGGATTATTAAATTCTAAAGAGGAGTTAATACAAATAAATAAAGATATAGTTGCTTTAGGGGATAAATTAAATATTCCAGTAGTTGCTACTTGCGATGTGCACTTCTTAAATCCAGAAGATGAAATTTATAGAAGAATAATAATGGCAGGACAAGGTTACTCAGATGCAGATAAGCAAGCACCATTGTATCTTAGAACTACAGAAGAGATGCTAAAAGAATTTGATTATCTATCAGAAGAAAAAGCCTATGAAATTGTTGTAACTAATACAAATAAAATAGCTGATATGTGTGATAGAATTAGTCCTATATCTGATGAAAAATGCCCTCCACATATAGATGGATGTGAGAAAGAAATAGAAAATATTGCAACGACTAGAGCAAAAGAATTATATGGAGAAGAATTACCAGAAATAGTAAAACAAAGATTAGATAAAGAATTAGATTCAATTATCAAAAATGGATTTTCTGTTATGTATATAATTGCTCAGAAATTAGTTTGGAAATCTAATGAAGATGGATACTTAGTAGGCTCTAGAGGTTCTGTTGGCTCATCTTTCGTTGCAAACATGACCGGTATTACAGAAGTTAATTCACTTAAAGCACATTATAGATGTCCTAATTGTAAATACTCTGATTTTACTGATTATGGATATAAAAATGGATTTGATTTACCAGATAAAGATTGCCCAAAATGTGGTACAAAATTAGAAAAAGATGGTATGGATATTCCATTTGAAACTTTCCTTGGGTTTAATGGTGATAAAGAACCTGATATTGACTTAAATTTTTCAGGTGAATATCAAGCAAAAGCACATAAATATACAGAAGTTATATTCGGAAAAGGTACTACTTATAAAGCAGGAACAATAGGTACAGTAGCTGATAAAACTGCATATGGTTTTGTTTTGAAATATTTAGAAGAGAGAGGAAAACATATGCTAACACCAGAAATAAATAGGATATCTAAGGGATGTACAGGTATAAAAAGAACAACTGGGCAACATCCAGGAGGAATAATAGTTGTACCAAAAGGTAGAGAAATATATGAATTTTGTCCTGTACAACATCCTGCTGATGATCCATATTCAGATATTGTCACTACACATTTCGATTATCACTCAATAGACAAAAACTTATTAAAACTAGATATATTAGGTCATGATGATCCTACTATGATTAGAATGCTTCAAGATATAACAGGAGTAGATCCTAAAAAAATACCTCTTGATGATAAAGAGACAATGTCTATATTTAGTTCAACTGATGCACTTGGAGTAACTGAAGAACAAATAAATTCTAAGGTTGGAACATTTGGAATCCCTGAGTTTGGAACAAAATTCGTAAGAGGAATGTTAGTTGATACAAGACCTACAACTTTTGAAGAATTAATTAGAATATCTGGACTATCTCATGGTACAGATGTATGGTTAAATAATGCACAAACTTTAATTGAACAAGGAATTGTAACATTAAATGAAGCAATATGTACAAGAGATGATATTATGATATATTTAATTGATAAAGGATTACCTCCGAATTCTGCATTTAAAATAATGGAAACTGTACGTAAGGGAAAAGCTTTAAAAGATAAAGCAAAATGGGAAGAATACAAAACTCTTATGAAAGAGCATAATGTACCAGATTGGTATATTGAATCATGTGAAAAAATAAAATACATGTTCCCTAAAGCTCATGCTGCAGCATATGTTACTATGGCTTTTAGAATAGCATGGTTTAAGGTTCATATTCCTATAGCATATTATGCATCATTTTTTTCAATTAGGGCAGATGAATTTGACAGTGACTCTATGTTGTATGGAAAAGAAAAGGTAAAAGACAAGATGAGAGAAATTGATAATCTTGGAAATTCTGCAAGTAATAAAGAGAAGAACATGTATCCTATACTTGAAATTGTTTTAGAAATGAATGAGAGAAATATAAATTTTTTACCAATTGATATATATCTTTCTGATTCAAAGAAATTTTTAGTAGAAAATGATGGAATAAGACCACCACTTTCTGCACTTACAGGATTTGGAGAGGTTGATGCAGATAAATTAGTAAAAGCAAGGCAAAATGGCAAATTTACTTCCATAGAAGATATGGCATATAAATCAAAAATAGGAAAGGTTGCAGTAGAAACATTACAAAAATATGGATGTTTAGATGGTATGCCAAGATCTGAACAAATGGATATGTTTGATTTATTAATATAAGTATAAAAGCAGGAAAAACTCCTGCTTTTATTAATATAATTTATTTTTTTATTGCATTTTAGATTGCATATCATTTGCTGCTTTAGCAACTAATTTTTTAACCATTTCTCCACCTATAGAACCAGCTTCTCTAGATGTTAAATCACCATTATAACCTTGTTTTAAGTTAACACCTAATTCGTTTGCTACTTCATATTTGAACTTATCTAAAGCTGCTTTAGCTTGTTTATTGCTCATTTTGCTTGTGTTTGATGCCATTTTTG
This sequence comes from uncultured Clostridia bacterium, assembly GCA_947626975.1. Classification (GTDB taxonomy): domain Bacteria; phylum Bacillota; class Clostridia; order TANB77; family CAG-465; genus CAG-465. The sequence continues at coordinate 10,423 of CANQUF010000002.1, read as the reverse complement.
ATTCACCTCCAATATTTTTTAGTAAAACATTTTTTTGCTTTACTATTCATAATTTGTGTTCTTTTTGTAAAAAAATACTGGAAAAATTATGAAAATAATAAAATATTTATTTTTTTATAAAAATTTAGGTATTTTCGACAAAACTCGATGTTAAAAACATACAAAAACGATTGATTTTTTTAAAAAAATTATATATAATTGTACTTGCGTTGTTAGGAATTAAGGAGGAATAAATGATTAAAAAAACTAAAATAGTTATAGTTGATGATAATAAAGATTTTGTTAAATTATTGACTATGTATATTAATTCTCAAAATGATATGGAAGTAGTTGCAAGTGCAAATGATGGAAGCGAAGCAATAAATTTAGTAAATAATAATAAACCAGATATATTATTACTTGATATTATAATGCCTGAAAAAGATGGTATATCTGTTCTAGAAGATATGAATAAAGATGATCAAAATTTTAAACCAACAACTATAATTATGTCAGCTATTGGACAAGAAAAAATCACTCAAAAAGCTATTTCTTTAGGAGCAACGTATTATATAGTAAAACCTTTTGATATGGCTACTTTAGTAGACAGATTAAGAGATTTGGTAGAAGAAGATTCGCAAAATGCTAATACAACTTTATGTTATAAAAAGGATAATATGGCAAATGATATAAAATCTACTCCAATGGAAGTAAGAGTTACTAATATGATTCATGATGTTGGTGTACCAGCTCACATAAAAGGATATCAATATATAAGGGAAGCAATTATGCTTGCTGTAGAACATGAAGATATCATAAATTCTATAACTAAGTCATTATATCCTTCACTTGCTTCAAAGTTTGAAACTACTCCATCTAGAGTTGAAAGAGCAATAAGACATGCTATAGAAGTTGCATGGAATAGAGGTCAAATAGAAGTGCATGATAAGATATTTGGATATACAGTAAATTCAAATAAAGGTAAGCCAACTAATTCAGAATTTATAGCTATGATAGCCGATAAACTAAGAATGGAAGATAAAATTAGAGTTGCAATATAATGATTATATATAAATGTATAAAAGTAATGTATATTCAAGAATTTAAAATTCTTTATAGTAATATCATCAATATCCGTTGACATAAATTAAAATTGATGATATACTATAAATATTAATATATTTTACTTTTATATTTTTATATAAAAGGGTCGAAATCTAATAAAGAAAGGTGTTGTTATATTATGAATAAAATTTATCAAAAAGGAGATATTATTTTTCTTCGGAATTATAAGTTTGAAGATGGAAAATTCGATCTAAATATTAATGGTCATCCGTATTTATTATTGGATGATGTTTATTACATGAACCAGGTAGTAAGAGCATTAAAAATAACTACAAAATTTAGTAAATATACTGAAGTGAAACTATCAAAAAATACTTTATGGAAAGTTTCGTATGTTGATACTAAAGTGAGAAATATATGCGTTAATAGAGTAAGTTTTCCAGAAAGTCATATTAGTGAACACGACTATCAGCAATTGAAAACTTATTTTTATTAATGATAAAATCAAAAACAAGATGTTTAATAATAATCTTGTTTTTGATTTTTTTGATAGAATATATTTCTAGTTTACTTAATACACTATAAATCTTGACAAAATCCCATAAAAATAGTACAATAGTATAGTATATAAAATAATTTAGGTTAAGGAGAGAACATGAGTAAATTAAAAAAATATAAATGGCTAGATTTTAGTATATTTTCTGTAAAGGTAATATATATGTCTATAGTCATAATTATTTGTTTATTACTTAGTATAATAAAACCTTTAACTTTATATGTTAATTGCATAATTATATTTTTAATATCTATAATTTTAATATACACATGTATTAGGGAATTAAAAAATAGCAGATATAGAATAAATGAATTATCAAAAGGAGTTGACATAGTATTAAAAGATAGCCTAAGCATGGTAGATATCCCTATTGTGATTGTAAGTGAAGGAAATCAAATTATATGGCAGAATAATGTATGCAAACATATAATTCCTATTGATATAATACATGATTGTTCTTCGAAAATTATAAGACAAAAAGGGAAAAAGTATGAATCTTTAAATACTACTACTGATATAGGTAATGGAGAAGTATATGAAGTTATAGGAAATAGAATAAAGTTTTCTGATTTTGATTGTTTTCTAATTTCATTTATAAATCGTACAGAAGAAAGTACTTTAAAAGAGTTATTAGAAGATACCAAAACAGCGGTAGGCATTTTGTTTGTTGATAATTATGAAGAAACAATGCAAGGTTTGGAAGATATTGAAAGAGCAGAAATTTCTTCTAAATTAGAAAAAGAAATAAGAAATTGGATTATCGAGCATAATGGTATACTAAATAAATTAGATAAAGATAGATATGTTGTTTTAGTAGAACGTAAACAAGTTGATAAAATGGAAAAAGAGAGTTTTAAAATATTAGAACGTATAAAGGCAATAACTGATAAAACAAAATTACCTTTAACCATATCATTAGGAATATCTTATTGTGAATCTACTTTAGATGAAAGATATAATGCAAGTGCATCAGCACTTGATATTGCACTTGGTAGAGGTGGAGATCAGGCTGTAGTAAAAAAAGATAAAAAATTTGATTTCTATGGTGGATCAAATTTAGGCTTAGAAAAAACAAGTAGAGTAAGAGCCAGAACTATTTCACAGGCTTTAAAAGAGCTTATAGAAAAAGTTGATAGAGTATATATTGTAGGGCATAAAAATACAGATATAGATTGTGTAGGTGCTTCTATTGGAATATATAAAATTGCAAAAAGTCTTAATAAGGAAACATATATTATTACTGATACTAAACTTTCAAGTAGTACAAAAGTAGTTTTAGATATAATAAAGGAATCTGATGAATATAACGATGTAATTATTACTAAAGATGATATTAAGAAGCAAGATTTTTCTAATTCCCTATTAATAATAGTAGATACACATAAAAAGTCGTATACTCCAATACCAGACTTAGTAGATTTATTTGATAAAAAAGTTGTTATAGATCATCATAGGAGAGGACCGGAGTTTATAGAGGATGCACTTTTAACTTATCATGAAATATATGCTTCATCTACTTGTGAGCTTGTATCAGAGCTTTTAATGTATTTGGATAATATTGAACTTTCTCCAAAAGAAGCTGAAAGTATATACGCAGGTATTGTTATAGATACTAAAAATTTTACATTTAAAACTGGAGTAAGAACATTTGAGGTCGCAGCTTATTTAAAAAAATTTGGACTTGATCTTACAGAAGTAAAGCAAATATTTAAAAATGATTTTGCAACATATATTGCTAAAGTTAACATAGTAAAAAATGCAGAAGTAATAGATGGACAAATAGCAATATCTGTATCAGAAGAATCTTATGATGATATGCCTGTAATTGCAGCACAAGCTGCAGATGAACTTTTATCCATATCAGGAATCCTTGCTTCATTTGTACTTTGCAAAGTTGATAATGTTGTAATGATTTCAGGAAGATCTATGGGAGATATTAATGTACAGTTAATTATGGAAAAGATTGGAGGCGGAGGTCATCTTACTTTTGCTGGTGCTCAAATAGCAAATGTAGAACTGGACGAAGCAAAACAAATATTACTTGATAGTATTAATGAATATATAAAAAATGAATAGGAGATGTGCAAAAAATGAAAGTAGTTTTAAATAAAGATATTAAAGGAATAGGAAAAAAACTAGATATAGTAGAAGTAAGTGAAGGATACGCAAGAAATTATTTACTTCCAAGAAAAATAGCTACTATTGCTGATAATAAATCTTTAAGTGAAACTAAAACTAAACTTGAGGCTAAACAATTTAAGAAAAATACGGAAATAGAGATAGCAAAAGAAAAAAAATCTACATTAGAAAAAGGTTTTTTAGAATTTCGTCGTAAGATAGGTGATAATAATAAACTTTTTGGAAGTGTCACAGAAAAGGAGATATCTGAAGAAATAGAAAAGAAATTTAATATAAAAATAGATAAAAAGAAAATATCTTTAAAGTCACCTATAAAAGAAGTAGGAAGTTATTTTGCAAAAATAAAACTATATGAAGGAATAATTGCAGATATGAAAATATCAGTTTTGGGATTGTAGGTGGTCTTAGTTGGAAAATGAAATTATAAATAAGATACCACCTAATGATATAATAGCAGAACAAGCTGTTTTAGGATCAATGATGGTTGATAATGATGCAGTTATTACTGCAATAGAAGTATTAAAGCCTTCAGATTTTTATAGAGAAGATAATAAAGAAATATATTCAGCTATGTTTGAATTATATTCACTTGGTAAACATATTGATTCAATAACTTTATCAGATCAATTAAAATTAAGAGGAACACTAGACAAAGTTGGCGGTACAGAATATATTGTTTCACTCATAGATTTGGTACCTACAACTTCTAATATTGAAAATTATGTCAAAATAGTAGAAGAAAAATCTACAATAAGACAACTTATAAAAACTGCTAATGAAATAATAAAAATAGGATACTCTCAAACTGAAGAAGTTGATACTTTAATTGAAAAGGCTCAGAAGGATATATTTGATATATTGCAAGATAGAAATTCAAAAGGATATTCTAGTATAAAGGAAATATTAGTTACTACATTTGATATAATAGAAAATACTTTTAAGAATAAAAGTAAAGTTTCAGGTTTAGAAACAGGATTTATTGATTTAGATAATCAAATATCAGGACTTAATAAATCAGATCTTTTGATAGTTGCCGCTCGTCCTGCTATGGGAAAATCAGCTTTTGTTTTAAATATTGCTACTTTTGTAGCAAAACATTTAAAAGTTCCAGTTATGATATTTAGTCTTGAAATGTCTAAAGAACAATTAGTAAGTAGAATATTATGTAGTGAAAGTGAAATAGATAGTAAAAAAATAAAAAATGCAGATCTTACAAGTGAAGATTGGCTAAAACTTGGAAACACTAGTGGAGAATTATCTAATATTCCTCTTTATATAGATGATACTCCAGGTCTTTCATCTGCTGAGCTTAGAGCAAAATGTAGGAAAGCAAAACTTGAAAAAAATATTGGACTTGTAATAATAGACTATTTACAACTTATGGAATCTAAAACTAAGGGGTCATCAAGACAGCAAGAAATTACGGAAATTAGTAGATCTCTAAAAATACTTGCAAAAGAGTTATCAATACCAGTAATTGCACTATCACAACTTAGCCGTGCAACTGAATCTAGAATTGATCATAGACCAATGTTAAGTGACCTTAGAGAATCTGGAGCGATAGAGCAGGATGCTGATATTGTTATGTTTTTACATAGAGAAGACTATTATAATCCAAGTAGTGAAAAAGGCAATATAGCAGAGGTAATAGTTGCTAAAAATAGAAGTGGAGCTACTGGTACAATAGAGTTAGCTTGGATTGGTGAATATACTCGTTTTGCAAATTTATACAAAGGACCTGATGGCTCATGAGTATAAGAAAAAAAGTAGATTTATGTGATGAAATTATAAATAAAGTAAAAAATAATATAATAGATAATAGATTAATAGAAAATGGAGATAAAATTGTTCTTGCAGTATCAGGTGGACCAGATTCTATTGTAATGCTACATGTTCTTAATGAACTAAGAAGTATAATAAAAGAAAATTTAAACATAACATATGATTTATCAGTAGCACATGTAAATCACATGATAAGAGATGAGTCTTATAATGAAAAAATATATGTTGAAAATATTTCAAAAGAAATGAAAATTCCATTTTATTATTTAGAAACTGATGTAGAAAAATTTTCTAAAGAGCTAAAAATGTCAGTTGAAACCTGTGGAAGAAAAATAAGATATGATTTTTTTTATGACGTAATGAAAAAATCAAATTCTAATAAAATAGCAGTTGCACATAATTTAAATGATGATGTTGAAACAATAATTTTAAATTTTATTAGAGGATGTGCTATTAAAGGTTTAACTGGTATGAATTTTAAAAATAATGAGATAATAAGACCACTATTAAATATTGAAAAAGAAAAAATTTTACAATATGCAAAGCAAAAAGAATTAAATCCTTGTTTTGATAGTACTAATGAGCTTGATATTTATACTAGAAATAAGGTTAGATTAAATTTAATACCTTTGATAAAAAAGAATTATAATCAAAATATAGTTAATAATATTATAAGAATGAAAAATATTTTAACTCAGGATGAGAATTTTTTACAAGAATATACTAATAATATAATTAATAGTGCTATTATAGACAAAAATGATAAAAAAATTATATTTAATTATGGAATAATATTAAATGAACATGAAGCTATAATAACAAGAACAATACGTTCTTTAATAGAAATGAAACTTGGAAATTTAGACGGAATTGGAAATATACATATATTAGATATAGAAAAACTTTTAAAAAAGAGTATACCTAAAAAGAAATACATTATAGGAAATAAGTTTACTATTGAGATATTAAGTAAAACTACAGCATGTATATATTAAAATTGTATATGAAGGGAGAAAAAATGGATAAAAAGAAAAAAGGAATACTTGGAACATTATTTACTTATATACTTATAATTGCAGTTGCAATGATTGCAATATCTTCTCTTAGCAAAACAGCTCAAATAAAAGAAATGTCATATACAGAGCTTATGCAAAAAATTGATGAAGATAATGTATTAAAAATTGATATAAATAATGCAAGAGATAAAGCTAATGTTATATTAAAAAATGAAGAAAAAACAACAAGAATTGTAACTATTCCATCAACTAGTAATTTTATGGAAACAATTCAGGAAAAGGTAAAGTCTGGAAAATTTGAACTTAATGTATCTGATCCTACTTTTACGGAATTAATAGTTCCTCTTTTACCTAATATTCTACTTTTAGTTGGTACGCTTTTAATATTTGTCTTTATGTTGAAAAGGACAAATGATAGTAACAATAAAGCTATTAATTTTGGAAAAAATAGGGCAAAAAAATTAGATAAAGATTCTAAAAAGAAAGTTACATTTGCAAATGTTGCTGGACTTGATGAAGAAAAAGAGGAATTAAAAGAAATTACAGAATTTTTAAAGAATCCTCAAAAATATCATGATATGGGAGCAAGAATACCAAAAGGTGTATTGCTTGTAGGTCATCCTGGTAATGGTAAAACATTACTTGCAAAAGCTGTTGCAGGTGAAGCAAATGTTCCATTCTTTTCTATTAGTGGATCAGATTTTGTTGAAATGTTTGTTGGTGTAGGTGCTTCACGTGTAAGAGATTTATTTCATGAAGCAAAGGCTAATTCACCATGTATAGTATTTATAGATGAAATTGACGCTGTAGGTAGACATAGAGGTGCTGGCGTTGGCGGAGGACATGATGAAAGAGAGCAAACATTAAATCAATTACTTGTAGAAATGGATGGCTTTGAAGAAAGACAAAGTGTAATAGTTATGGCTGCAACTAATAGAGTAGATATATTAGATCCAGCACTTTTAAGACCTGGCAGATTTGATAGACAAATTATAGTAGGATCACCTGATGTAAGTGCAAGAGAAAAAATACTTAAATTACATGCTGATAAAAAACCATTTGCTCCTAATATAGACTTTAAAGTAATTGCTAAAAACACAGCCGGATTTTCAGGTGCAGATTTAGAAAATACTATAAATGAAGCTATAATACTTGCTACTAGAAAAAATAGAAAGAAAGTCATTATGGAAGATGTTGAAGAGGCTATGGTAAAAGTTATGATGGGACCAGAGAAAAGAAGCAAAGTTATTACTGAAAAAGAAAAGAAACTTACTGCATATCATGAAGCAGGTCATGCAGTTGTATCTAAATTTTTACCAACTCATGATAGTGTACACCAAATTTCAATTATTCCAAGAGGAATGGCTGGTGGATATACTATGTATAAACCTACAGAAGATAAGAGTTTTATGTCTAAATCAGAAATGAATGAAAATATTGTATCTTTACTTGGAGGAAGAGTAGCTGAACAATTAGTATTAAATGATATTAGTACAGGTGCATCTAATGATATAGAAAGAGCAAGTAAAATTGCAAGAGATATGGTAATGAAATATGGAATGTCTGATAAATTAGGCCCAATTACTTTTGGAGATACCCAAGAAGAAGTATTCTTAGGCATGGAGAAAAATAATGGTAGAAATTATAGTGAAAAAGTAGCTTCACAAATAGATGAAGAAGTAAAAAATATAATATCAAGAGCTTATACTTTTGCAGAAAGAGTACTAAAAGAAAATATTGATAAACTTCATAAAGTAGCAGAAGTATTAATAGAAAAAGAAAAAATCTCAGCAGAAGAATTTGAAAGTATATTTAATTCATAAAAAAACGTTGGAATTATTATAATTCCAACGTTTTAAAGCTTTAATTAGTTATTTTCATTTGAATTTTTCATTAAATGTGCTATTTCCCTTATTTTTGTTTCATCATTTACGTTTTTATACATTATAGGCTCAATATATTGACACCTACAATGCAAGGCTAAAATATAAGGTGATATATTATATTTTTTTATAGTTTCATGAATGAATTTTTGATTATTACAATCTGATAAATTTGATTTTTTTTGCTTTACAATTTCCGGCTTCACATTCATATCATCATAATAGATATACAAAATAGAAGCAAATAAATAATCTCTCACATTTGGGACTTTCGGCATAATAATTTTTGCAGTCATAGTAAAATCCTCCTTTTGTAAGTAATTTTGTCTTAAAATTTTAAGACAGATAAATTTACTATGTTAATCTATTCTAATATATTTTCTTATATTTGTCAAGTATAAACACTAAATTTTTATAAAAATTTGTTTCACATCATTGACATTAATACAGTATTTATAAAAAAATATATATTATGTAGTGTTACAATAGATGTGAAACAAAAATAGGTATAGAAAAAAAGTGATTCAAGTAGTATAATTGAATTGAACAAAAAATCATACGAAAGGACTTGAATCACTATGGATATTATAACACAAAAAGAAAAAAATACAAAGAGATATTTGCCACATGATATAAAAACAAGAGAAGAAGCAGTAAAAATGTATAGAAATAATGGAGATATAGAATATACATGTAGAAAATATCATATATCAAGAACATCTCTATGGAGATGGAATAAGGCATATGATGGTACGAGTGAAAGTATAGAAGACAAAAGTCATAAACCAAAGAGAAGACATCCAAAATCACACACAAATCAAGAGATAAAATGGATAAGGAATTATGTAAGAAGAAATCCAAAAATAACATTAAATGAGTTATGGTATAAGTTAAGAAGAGAAAAAGGATATACAAGAAGAATAACATCATTATATAGAGTAATGAGAAGATTAAATATAAAATTCTATAAAGGAATGGAAATAAAAAATACATCAAAAAAGAAACATAATAAGAAATATGAAACACCAAAAAATATAGGAGAAAAATGGCAAATAGATGTAAAATACGTACCAAATGAATGCAAAGTAGATTTACCAGAAGATAAAAGATATTATCAATATACATGTATAGATGAAGCAAGTAGAGAAAGATATTTATGGTGGTATGAAGAGCATACACCAATGAGTACAGTAGATTTTGTAAAAAAATGTATAGAATATTATGGATATAATCCAAAAATAATACAAACAGATAATGGGACAGAATTTAGTTATAATAAGGCAAATATAAAGAAAGAGCATCCATTAGATAAAATGTTAAAAGAATTAAAGATAAAACATTATAAGATAAGACCAAGAACACCAGAGCATAATGGAAAAGTAGAAAGAAGCCATAGAAATGATAACGAAAGATTTTATAGTTATCTAAAATTTTATAGTTTAGAAGATTTAATAAAACAAGGAAAAGCATATTTAAAAAGATCAAATAATATTCCAATGGCAGTATTAAATTATTTAACACCCAAAGAAAAAAGAGCAGAATTAACATTAGTAGCTGCATAAAAAGTTATACTTACAAAAATGTATAAAATCTATTTTATATATTTTTGTAAGTGCGGTGCGATAGCACCAATAAGTAAATTCAATATACTACAAAATTTTTATAAAAATTTGTTTCACATCATTGACATTAATGTTACTACTCAGGGTTAAAAAAAATATAAAATTTTAGTGACAATATTATGTTTTTGTGGATAACTTAAATAAAAAAATGAATTAATCAAACTTGATATATAAGCAATTAAGTGTAACATTAGAGCAAAAGTGGATAACTTTATCCATTTTTGCTCTAATTTCATAACTTACGAATTTTTTTGCAATATTTTTGTTACAGACATTTTTTGTTTTTTATGATAAAATTATGCTATTAAAAATGATAAAATAAAAGTAACCAAAAAAGGGAAAATAAAAATTACCAATATTGGCTACTTTTTTTGATATAAA
>CANQUF010000001.1 GCA_947626975.1 uncultured Clostridia bacterium | reverse complement strand
AAAATTTGACACATTCTTTCCGTTGTGTCTGTAAGGTTAAGCTATTATTTTTTTTACTTCAACTGTCAAACTCGGGTAAAAAAGCAAAATATGTAACACCAGTTCCAGGAGGGGTTGGACTAACTACTGTTACAGCACTTATAGATAACTTAGTTACTATAGCAGAGAGAAGACTAAAAAAATAAATGTGAAAAAAATGTGTAATATAGATGAAAAAATTTTTTTATTTAATACAAAAGATTGACTGTAAAAATATGTTTTGATATAATAATATTATTGTTATAGTAAAAGGAGAAATGGCTATGTTAAAAAAAATGAATTTACCTAATAAATTAACAATTTTAAGAATTTTACTTGTACCTGTGTTTATAGTATTTATGAGTTTAGCAAATGTTTATCCAGATGAATTATTTTGGTCAAATTATGTAGCACTTGGCATATTTATATTTGCTGCGTTTACGGATTTCTTAGATGGATATATATCAAGAAAAAATAATATTGTAACAAAATTTGGAAAAATAATGGATCCGCTTGCAGATAAGTTATTGATTTCTGTGGCTTTCATTATGCTTTCAGCAAATGGTACAGTACCAGCTTGGATAGCTGCAATAGTTGTATTTAGAGATTTGTTTGTTGATGCTTTAAGATTATTTGGTACAGATAATGGAAAAGATATAGCAGCATCACTTAGTGGAAAGATAAAAACAGCTTTTCAATTAATAGGAATTATACTTGCAATACTAGATAAAAATAAATTTGCAGCTTTCTTTACAGAGTCAATTAAAATGAGTACATGTGACTTACTTATAAATGTATGTATGACTGTATCAATAACAGTTGCAATACTTGCAACAGCGTGTTCATTAGTAGACTATATAATTCGCTTTAAAGAGGATATTGATGTAGAACAATAAATAAAGTAAAAACAAATAGATTAAAGTGTAATATATTTTTAACTAATAAATAAAATGGTATTTGTTAAAAATAGATTACTCTTTTTCTGTTATATAAATATATGGAGGAATATATGAAAGAAGAACAGTTAAATATATTTGACATAGATAGCAGCAATGATAATTCTGATAAGGAAAAAATAGAAGAACTAAGAAAAAAGATCGAATACCATAATAAGAAATACTATGAAGATGATAATCCAGAAATAACTGATTTTGAATATGACAAACTTACTCAGAGTTTAAAAAAATTAGAAGCTAAGCATCCTGAATATGTAAATTCTAATTCACCAACTCAAAAAATAGGAGGAAGAACAAAAAATATATTCACTAAAGTTGAACACGATGTACAAATGCAGAGTTTACAGGATGTTTTTGAACTTGATGATGTAAGAGAATTTGTAAAAAAAATACAACTTGAATATGGAAAAGATACAGAATTTGTAGTTGAAACAAAAATAGATGGGCTATCTGTATCTTTAGAGTATGTAGATGGAAATTTAGTTAGGGGGTCTACTAGAGGAGATGGATTTGTAGGCGAAGATGTTACTGAAAATTTAAAAGAGGTAGAAGGTATACCAAAAAAATTAAATAAGAAAGAAACTTTAGAAGTAAGAGGAGAAGTATATTTACCAAGAGAAAATTTTGAAAAGATAAATGAGAAATTAGAAAAACTCGGAAAACAAGTATTAGCAAATCCTAGGAATGCAGCAGCTGGAACTTTAAGACAGTTAGATACAAAACTTGTAAAAGACAGGTGTCTTAGTATATTTGTATTTAATTTACAAAAAGGAAAAAATTTTAAGACACATACTGAGAGTATAGAATATATAAATAGTCTTGGGATAAAAACAATTGAGTATATAACAAAATGTGCTACTGAAGAAGATGTTATAGAAGCAATAAATAAAATAGGAAAGATAAGAGATAACTTACCATATGATATTGATGGTGCTGTTGTTAAAGTAAATGAAATATCTAAGAGAAATAGTTTAGGTACTACAGTAAAAGTTCCTAAATGGGCAGTAGCATATAAATATCCACCAGAACAAAAAGAGACAAAAATTATAGATGTAAAGGTACAAGTCGGTAGAACTGGAATAGTAACTCCAATGGCAATTTTAGAACCAGTAAGAATTGCAGGTTCTAAGATATCTAAAACAACACTTCATAATTTTGACTATATAAATCAGAAAGATATAAGAATAGGTGATACTGTAATTGTACAAAAAGCTGGGGATGTTATTCCAGAAGTAATAGCTGTAAATAAAGAAAAAAGAAATGGCACTCAAAAGCAAGTGAATATTCCAACAGTTTGTCCAGTTTGTAAAGAAAAATTAGAAAAATTTGAAGATGAAGTAGCTCTTAGATGTACAAATAGTGAATGTGAAGCACAAATATATAGAAGTATAATACATTTTGCTTCACGTGATGCTATGGATATATCAGGTTTAGGTGAAACAATTGTTGAAAAATTAATTGATAAAAATTTGATAAAAGACGTTGCAGATATTTATTATTTAAAATATGAAGATGTAGTATCTATCGATAGATTTGGCAAAAAATCTGCTGAAAATTTAATAAATGCAATTGAAAAAACCAAAAAAAATACTTTAGATAAGTTAATATTTGGTTTTGGTATAAGGCATATTGGGAAAAAAGCAGCTAAGATACTTGCAAAAAACTACAAAGATATATATGAAATAATGAATACAAGCAAAGAGGAACTGCAAGCACTAGAAGATTTTGGTGAGATAATGGCAGAATCTATAGTAGAATTTTTTAAAAAGCAAAAAACTAAGGATTTAATTTTAAAATTAGATAAAGTAGGTGTAAATTTAAAAGGTAGTATAGATACAAAATCATCAGATAAACTAAGCCGGAAAAGTATTTGGAATAACAGGTTCATTTGATGAATTTTCAAGAGATGATATTATAAAAATAATAGAAGAAAACTCAGGTAAGTATTCTACATCTATATCTAAAAAAACTAACTTCTTAATATCTGGAGAGAATGCTGGAAATAAGCTAAATAAAGCAAAAGAGTTAGGTATTAATATAATAAATATAACAGATTTACTTAATATGATAAAATGAAAGAGGGCTATAAATGAATCCAATTATTAATAACTTAAAAGATGATGAAAAATATAACGAAGTATTAACATATATAAATAACATTACAAAAAATAATAATAAAGATAATATTAATATAACGCTGTCTGGAGTAGTAGATAGTCAAAAAGCATTTTTAGAATATGCTATAGCCTCTCAGCTAAAAAGGAGTATATTAATTGTTTGTAGTAATAATATGAGTGCTACTAAAATGATACAAGATCTAAAATTTTTTTCAGATATGGAAATAATATATTTTCCTGCAAAACAATTAATATATTATGATATTGAAAGCCAAAGTAAAGAAATAGAAAATCAAAGAATGTATGCTATAAAGAAAATATTTGAAAGAGGAAATAAAATAGTTGTAACAACAATAGATGCACTACTTACTCCACTAAATAAAAATATAAAAGAGAGTAAAAAAAGTATAAACTTAAAAAAAGATGACAAAATTAATTTAGATAATATAACTCAAGATTTATTAAAACTTGGCTATCAAAGAACTGAATTAGTTGAAGGAAAAGGTCAATTTTGTATACGAGGTGGGCTAGTTGATATATTTCAAGTTGAATCTGATAAACCCTATAGAATTGAGTTATTTGGAAATATTGTAGATAGTATACGTAGTTTTAGTATAGATACTCAAAGAAGTATTAGCACGTGTAATGAAATATCGATCTCTTGTATTTCTGAAAATAATATGAGTGAAGAATTAAAAAAAGAAATTTTATCAAAATTAAATGAACTTGCAAATAGTGATATAAACTCTGAACTTAGAGATAATATATTACATGATATTGATAATATAAATAATAATTCTTTATCAAATATATATGATAAGTATTTTTATATAGCAATAAAAGAAAGTACAACTTTGCTTGAAATATTAAAAGATTATATAATATTTTTTGATGAACCTGATAAATGTATAGAAAAAGCTAATAATATAATTTATGAAAATAATGAGACATTAAAAGCATTAGAACAAAGGAATTATCTTTATGCAAAGTATGCAAACAAATATCTAAATATCGATACTATATTAAATGATTTAAAAGACAAATTAAATATATATTTACAAAGACAAGAAATATCTAAATCATTAAACGAAAAAAGGAAAGTAATATATTTTGATTCAAAAGAGATATACTATTACAAAAATTCACCAGATATTTTACTTCATGATATAAAAGATAATAAAGATAAAATAATACTTCTAGTATTTCCTACGCTTGTTAGGGTAGAGCAAATAAAAAATTATCTACTTGATAATTCAGTAAAAGTGGAGTATTTAGAAAACATATGGAAATATAGTAATTTAAAAAAAGGAAAAGTATATATTACTTATGGACTCCTTTCTTCTGGATTTAATCAAGAAGATGGACAAATTGTATTTATTGTTGAACCTGTCAGTGGTACTGCATTTAGTTCAAAATTAAAAAAGAGAAAAAGAAAAAAAGAAAATTCAATTGGGGAAAAATTAAATTCATATGATGATTTAAACATAGGAGACTATGTAGTCCATGAAAATCACGGTATAGGCATCTATAGAGGTTTAGAAAGTGTATCAATTGAGGATGTAATTAAAGATTATATAAAAATTGAATATTCTAATAATAGTGTATTATATGTTCCTATTAATCAATTAGATATGGTAAAAAAATATGTATGTGATGATGGATACAAACCTAATATTAATACTCTTGGTACAAAAGAATGGCAAAAAACTAGGAAGAAAGTAAATGAACATATAAAATCAGTAGCTAAGGAACTTATGTTATTATATGCAAAGCGTGAAAAAAGCATAGGTTTTGCATTTTCTAAAGATACACCTTGGCAAGATGAGTTTGAAAGTTCATTTCCATATGAACTAACACTAGATCAAAAATTATCAATTGAACAAATAAAAGAGGATATGGAATCTTCAAAAGTTATGGATAGGCTTCTTTGTGGTGATGTTGGATATGGTAAAACAGAAGTTGCATTAAGAGTAGCGTTTAAAGCAGTTATGGATAAAAAACAAGTTGCATATTTAGTACCTACAACCGTACTTTGTCTTCAACAATATAGGACTTTTAAGGGAAGAATGGAAAAATTTGGCGTAAGAGTTGAATTTTTGAGTAGATTTAAAACATTAAAAGAACAAAAAAGTATATTAAAAGATTTAGTAGATGGTAAAATTGATATAATAATAGGTACACATAGATTACTTTCAAAAGATTTATTTTTTAATGATTTAGGATTATTAATAATAGATGAAGAACATAGATTTGGAGTTAAAGCAAAAGAGTCTATAAAAAAATTAAAAGAAACTATAGATGTATTATCTATGAGTGCAACTCCGATACCTAGGACTTTACATATGTCTATGGTAGGAATTAGAAAAATCAGTACTCTTACTGAGCCACCTCTTGAAAGACTTCCTATACATACATATGTATTAGAATATGATGAGAATGTTATAAAAGATGCTATTGAAAAAGAGCTTTTAAGAGATGGACAAGTAATATATATTAATAATAGAATTGAGCTATTAGATGAATCATTAGAAAGGATAAAAAATATGGTTCCAAGTGCAAGAATAGCTATAGCACATGGTAGAATGGAACCTCGTCAAGTAGAAGATGTAATGATAGATTTTATGGAACATAATATTGATATAATTATATGTACTACTATATTAGAAACTGGTATAGATATACCTAACGCTAACACTTTAATAATTGAAGATGCAGATAAATTAGGTCTTGCACAACTATATCAAATAAGAGGAAGAGTAGGGCGTTCGAGTAGACTTGCATATGCATATATAACATATAAAAAGGATAAGGTTATTTCAGAATTATCTGAAAAAAGACTAAAAGCAATAAAAGATTTTACTGAATTTGGAAGTGGACTTAAAATAGCATTAAGAGATTTAGAGATAAGAGGGGCAGGAAACTTACTTGGTAAAGAGCAACATGGTCATATGGCAAGTGTAGGTTATGAAATGTATTTATCTCTTTTAGAGAAAGCTATAAATGATGAAAAGAATAATAAAAAAGAGGAGAGTGATGTATTAAATATAAATAAAGAAATAAAAATAGATTTGGAAGTATCAGCATATATTAGTGATAGTTATATTAAAGATCCAATTCAAAAAATAATTATGTATCAAAAAATATCAAATATACAAACAAAAGAAGAATCTTTAGACATTGTTGATGAACTATTAGATAGATATGGAGATATACCTAAGGAAACTGAAAATCTATTTAAAATTGTTGAAATAAGAAATGTTGCTAGAGCATTAAATATTACTAGAATTTCTTGTATAAATGGAATATTAAAATTTGAACCTAGTAATCATAAAATAAGATTGACAAATGCAAAGTGTAATGATATACTAATAAATGTACAATTAGAGTTAGAAAAGCTTAAAGCTACTTTAGAAAATAAGATGGAGGGGTAAAATGAGTAAAAAAAATAATAATATAACTAAGGATAATAATAAGGAAGAAGTAAAAAAAGAACAGAGTAAAGAAATTAAAAATACTAAAAATAATAATGTAGAAAATAGCTCAAAAAATAAAGGTAGTAAAGATACTAATACTAAAAAAACAAAAAATGTATCTAAAGTAAATGATAATGAAGTAAAAAAATCAAATAAAAGTGTAAACGATAAGATTTCAAAAAATACTGCTAAGGATAAGGAAGAGTTAAAGACAACTGATAAAGTAAATTCTAAAAATATTAAAGTAAAAAAAGTAAGTGATAATGCAATAATAGGAATAATAGTTGCAATAATAATAATAACTGCTGGAGTATTATTTGGTTTTTATTTCTATAATACAAATTATATTACAGTTGCAACATATGATGGAGGTAAAATAACAAGTTCTGAATTTAAGGTATATTATCAAACATTTAGTCCTATGTTAACATATTATGGTTATCCAGAATCATACATTCCAGAAGTTATAGCAAATAAAGCAGCAATAGATGAAATTTTACTTGCAAAAGCAAAGGAAGAAAATATTTCACTTACAGATGATGAAAAAAAGGAAATTGACGATGAGTTTACAGAGGAACAAATTGAATACTTAGAAGAACAAGAAATGGATATAAATAAAACAAAACAATTATATTATAATGATAAATTAATTAGTAAATATATGGAAAAAATGGCTAATGATTTATCAGATGATGAAGTATTAGAATATATAAAATCATCAGCAGATGGTGAAGTTAATTTAACTGCATATAATACAAGTCATATATTATTTAAAACAGTAGATTCATCTTATGCAACTTTATCAGATGAAGAGATTGAAAAGCAAAGACAAAAGGCAGAAGAAGTTTTAGCAAGAGCACTTGCTGGTGAAGATTTTAGTGCACTTGTAAAAGAATTCTCAGAAGATACTGGTACAAAGGATGATAATGGAAATTATACAGTATATATGGATGGTAATACAGATACTGAATATGCAAATGCAGCTACAAGTCTTAAAGTAGGAGAGATAACACCTCAATTAGTTAAATCTTCATATGGATATCATATTATAAAATTAAATAGTATAGATGAAAATGGAAGACTAAAAAATATGACTGATAGAGAATCTTTAGTAGACGAAAAAGTTAATAATTTAGCAACAGATAAAAACTTTAAAGTAATTGAAGATAAAATGAAAAAAGTTGTAGAGCAAATAACTGGTAAATCTAGTACTTCAGATAGTGACGTAAGTGTAGATACAGATAGTACAGATAGTACAGATAGTATAGATACTGATGAAACACAACAACCAACAAATGAAACAGAGGGCGAATAATAAATTTATTTTAAGGAAGTAAATATGCAGGATATAATAATTAGTAAGTCTAATGAAAAAGTTAAATTTATAAAAAGTTTAAATGAAAAGAAAAATAGAATTAAAAATAATTGTTATTATTTAGAAGGAATAAAAGTTATTCTAGAGGTAATAAATAGAGTAAAAGCGGTAGATATAGTATCTATCGCTTACTCAGATTATATTTTAAATAGTGTAAAAGATGGTTTAAAAACTTTGAATATTATAAAAAAATTTTGCAATAATAATAATATTCAAATTTTAAATTTTTCAAAAGAAGTTTTTACTTATATTACTGATACTGTAACTCCTCAAGGGATACTTGCAGTTATAAAAATTCCAAAATATAGTGATGAAAAAATCAAAAATATAATAAAAAATGAAAAAGAAAGAAATAATAATATTTTAATTTTAGATAAAGTACAAGATTTAGGTAATTTAGGAACTATAGTAAGATGTGCAAATGCTTTTAATGTAAATATTATTTTATGTATGGAAGGTACAGCAGATATTTATAGTCCAAAAGCTATACGTTCTACAATGGCATCTATATTAAAAACTAATATTATATATTTTAAATATGAATCTGATATTATAAAAGAATTAAAAAATAATGGATATACTATTGTTTCAACTGTCCTTGATGATAATTCAGTTTCATTAGAAAAATTAGAAATTTCTAAAAAATATGCATTTATAATGGGAAATGAAGCAAATGGTATAAGTACAGAGTTAAAAAATAGTTCTGATATATTTGTAAAAATACCAATGAGTAATTCAGTAGAATCTTTAAATGTTGCACTTGCAACAGGAATTATACTATATAAACAATTTAAAAATAAATAAAAATTTATGAATAAAAAATAAATTATTACGCATTATAATAATAAGTATATTTTAATATACGAAAAAACTATGGATATACTATTTAAAGTAATTAATCCATAGTTTTAAATTTTTATATATTTTAAGTAGTATGTATATATGTAAATAAATTACATAAAATACAATTAGACAACTTATTTTTTAGAATAGGAGGTATTTTTATGAAAGTATTAAACTATATTGCGTTAATCCTACTTATAATTGGTGCTTTAAACTGGGGCTTAATTGGATTATTTAATTTTGATTTAATTGGAGCTATATTTGGTGGAATGACTTCAGCAATGAGTAGAATAATATTTGTTATAGCTGGTATTGCAGGAATTTGGGGACTTACTTTCTTTGGAAAATTTGACCAGTCAGATAATAATTAAAGATAGTAATATAAAAATATTTAAATTTAAAATATATAAAATAGGACACCTTAATGGTGTCTATTTAATATTGTTTATCCTTAAATTTTAAAAATAATTCTTCAAATATAGATGAAATATTTTTATCATCTTTTTTAGTATCTTCATTACTTTCATATAAATCTTTAATTCCAGGTAAAATAGTATCTAACTCTTTAATACAAGAAATATTTTCTTCATTTGGAAAAATTATAGACCAAATATTTTCACCTTCACCTTTACCTAAAATAAGTTGCATACTATCATATGTACCACTATCCATATCTAATAGAACGCTTTGTTTTTTATCAT
The DNA here is from genome assembly GCA_947626975.1 of uncultured Clostridia bacterium. GTDB lineage: Bacteria > Bacillota > Clostridia > TANB77 > CAG-465 > CAG-465. Next base: position 97,707 of record CANQUF010000001.1, on the reverse strand, counting down.
AATATATTTTCCCAATCTTTAATGATGAATCATAATTAAAATTATTGTTTTTAAGAACAGTATTAGAAATATCTAATATTTCCGAATTTTTAGATTTTAGAATGTCAAGGTATTCATCGTGTTTTATATCACTTGGTAATTCAAGTTCATTTAAATAATCTTTTATGCTATTTTCAACTTTTAATTTTACAATCTTGTCTGAAATACTATTACTATTTGCTACAACATGTAATCTTATAATATCTTTTTTGTTATATTCATTTTTTATTATTTTAAATATAAAAATAGAATTTAATAATATAAATGAAATTAAAACTATTATTATATTAATATTTAAACTATTTTTTAATTTTAAACTTAACAAAGTAAACCACCCACCTAAAAAATAGTATTTACTTTAAAATAATATTCTATACAAAATGGAGGATAAAAATAATGTCTAAAAAGATAATATTTTTTAGATTAATGTTATGTAGACTATATGTAATTAAATTCAACAAAAGTTAACAAAAATGTATAAAACTCGAAATTGACTTTATAAATGTAGGGTGATAAAATTAATATATAAATAAGAGGGGGAACTAAAGATGAAAAAAATTAAATTTTGTTGTTTTACAGTAAATACAACTCATGCATATATTATTGCAAATAATTTTATAAATAATAAACTAAAAGATATAAAAGTAATATATATAAATGAAAAAGATGAAAGTTGTAAAATAAAAAATATAATTTCAAAATTTTATAATGATATGAATGATAAAATATATTATACAACATGGTTAAACGAAAAAATAATTAATGATTACAAAAATGAAAATTTTGTATTTGTCGTAAGTGGAAAAGAGGAGTTTATAGATAAAGTTAATAAGTACTTAGATATTAATCAATTTTTTGGATATATAATAAATTGCTATGAAATATTTGATATAAAAGATGGAGCTAAAAGTATAATAGAAAAACATGATTACTATATTAATACAACTGGTATTGTAAAAAAAGAAATAATGAATAATAATAGTAGTAATTTCGAATAAAAAATAAGGTGCTGTAAAAAAAGTCATTACCCAAAATGAGTGAAAAGTCTTCACTCATTTTGGCATAAAAAAAGTTATAAATTATATCAAAAAAGATAACTTTATAGGAATTGAAAAAATTATAGATTTTTTGTATCTAGTAGTTAATATTCAGACTAGACAATCATTTTAGTCCAGACGTGACTTTAAAATGCTATGTTAAAACTTACATTAATTTTTTGTGGATTAATTTATACAAATATCATAACAAGAAAATGAAAGTTAAGAATATTTATAAATCTATTTATATAACATAGATATGGCTATTGCCATACCTGCTTTTGTAGTATCTAAAAAAATATATATAAATGAAAATTATTTGTATTATAAAAGATAAGATAAAAAAATTAGATTTGCATCATATTATTAATGCAAACCTAATTTTTTATTGTACTTTTGTTCTAGCATTTTTATAAATTAAAATCTGAAGAAATTTTGAATTAAAATTTTCCTAAATATTTTAATTTTATTACATCACCATTGTCTTCTATTACTTTACAAATTTTTAAAATTTTACCTCTTATTATTTCTTTAGGATAGCTTACTATGTTATACATACAATCGTAATATGAAATACTAGTATTCATCAGATCAGTAAGGTCTCCTTTTATAAGACATGAAAGCAACATTTTACCAACAAATTCTTCCACCTCAAACTTTCCAAACTGTGGAACTTTAGAAGTTAAAAAATCTAAAAAATTTAACTTCGCAAATGAAATCAATTCTTCATCTTTTTCGACAAAATAAGTAATATTATCATCCGAATCCCGTTCTATGATATAGCTAAGTATACCATAATTTCCTTGAGTAATAGTGTTTAACATAGAAAAAACCTCCTCAAATTATTTTATAGGTAAACGTAATTTTCAATATTATATCATATATGTCAATAGTTAAAATTATTTATATATAATATAAAATATTATTATATATTAAATAAAGAGAACAGATACTAAACTTTATAATATCTGTTCTCTTTAAAATTACAATGTTGATTTTTTACCTAAATATCTTAATTTTACTACGTTGTTATTTTCTTCTACTATCTCACAATATCCCAAAATCCGCTTTTTAATAATTTCTTTGGCTAAGGATACATCATTATACGGAAAGTCATAGTATGAAATATTAATATTCATAAGGTCAGTTAAATCTCCTTTTATAAGTGCTAAAACTATTATATTAGCAACAAATTCCTCAATTTCATATTTTCCGAATTTTGGTACTTTATTGTTAATAAATGATGAAAAATTAAAATAAGCATATGAAAGTAATTCTTTGTTTTTTTCAACTAAATAGGTTTTAGCATCTAAATCTTGTTCTATGGTATAATTAATTATACCATAAGTTCCTTTAGCAATAATTCTTGACATAGAAAATTCCCCCTCAAATTATTTAATAGGTAAATATATTTTTTATTATTATATCACATATGTCAATATTATGAAAAAACTAGTGATTTTAACATAATCCATTACTTGACTTCTTAATATATTTAAAGTATAATAAATAGGAAATTTAAAATAATTTTAAATAAAAGATTGGGGGATATAAAATGAGTGTTTCAAAAGAAGAAGTAAAACATCTTGCAAAATTATCAAGATTAGAATTTGATGATAAATCACTTGATAAAATTACAAATGATTTATCAAGTATAGTTGATTTTGCAAATGAATTATCAAATATAAATGTAGATGGAGTTAAACCTACTGCTCATATCTTAGATATTAAAAATGTATTTAGAGAGGATATTGTAGATAAATCATATGATAGAGAAGAAATACTTAAAAATGCACCTGAAAAAGATGCAGGTTGTATAAGTGTACCACAAACAGTAGAATAGGAGTGATGAAATGGAACTATATAGTAAAACATTAAATGAAATATCTAAAGATATAAAAGATAAGAAAGTAACTATAAAAGAAGTTTTAGATAGTGTATATAAAAGAATAGATAAGTTAGAACCAAAGATAGGAGCATATATAACTTTAACAAAAGATGCTTCATATAAAAGGGCAGAAGAACTTCAAAAAAAATTAGATAATGGTGAGGATATTGGAGCTCTTGGTGGTGTACCAATAGCTATAAAAGATAATATATGTACAAAAAATATTAAAACTACATGTGCTTCAAAGATGTTAGAAAATTTTGAACCAATATATAATGCTACTGTAATAGAAAAATTAGAAGATGCAGGAGCAATTATAATAGGTAAAACAAATATGGATGAATTTGCAATGGGATCTTCAACTGAAACATCATACTTTAAGAGGACTGCTAATCCATGGGATACAGAAAGAGTACCTGGTGGCTCTAGTGGTGGTAGTGCTGCATGTGTATCTGCTGATATGGCGTATGCTTCACTTGGTTCTGATACAGGAGGATCTATAAGACAACCTGCTTCATATTGTGGTGTTGTTGGGCTTAAACCTACATATGGACTTATTTCAAGATATGGACTGATTGCTTTTGCATCATCACTTGATCAGATAGGACCTTTTGGTAAAACTGTTGAAGATACTGCTTTAATGTTAAATGTAATAGCAGGACATGATAAAAAAGATACAACATCTGCTAGTATAGAAAAAAAGGATTATACTAAATGTTTAGTAAATGATGTAAAAAATATAAAAATAGGTATACCTAGAGACTTTGTAAATGATGGAATAAATAAAGATGTAAAAGAAGCATATGATAAATCAATAAACAAACTTAAAGAGTTAGGAGCAGAAATTGTAGATATAAAACTTGAATATGCTAAATATTCTCTTGCAACATATTATATAATTGCAACTGCTGAAGCATCATCAAATTTAGGAAGATATGATGGAATAAGATATGGTCATCGTGCAAAAGAATTTTCTGATTTAATTGATCTGTATACAAAATCTAGAACAGAAGGCTTTGGAGATGAAGTAAAAAGAAGAATAATGCTTGGTACTTATGTATTATCTTCAGGATATTATGATGCATATTATAAACGTGCACAACAAGTAAGGACATTAATAGTACAAGAGTTTAAGAAAAACTTTGAAAAATGTGATGTAATTATGATACCTACTGCACCAAATACCTCATTTAAAATGGGTGAACATTCTACAAATCCACTTGAAATGTATTTAGAAGATATATTTACAGTTCCTGTAAATATTGCAGGACTTCCAGCAATCTCTATACCAGGTGGTTTTGCATCAAATGGTATGCCAATAGGACTTCAGTTTATAACTAAAGCATTTGATGAAGAAAAACTTTTACAAATAGCATATACATATGAACAAAATACAGAATTTAAGTCAAAGAAACCATCAATTAATTAGAATAATGAATTTAAACTATATAAATTTAAATTGTATAAAATGTAAATATATAAAATAATTACAGCTATTAGTATTATGAGGTATAAGATGATAGATTTTTCAAATGCAATAGAAGAATTAAATAATTATAAAGGCTCAGAAAAGAAAAAGACTTTAATTTATAAAAATAAAAGATATTTAGTAAAATTTCCAGATCCAATAAAAGAAAAAAAACAAGAATATAGCATATATAAATAATGCATTTTCAGAATATGTTGGAAGTAATATATTTAAAATAGTAGGATTTGATACACAAAATACAGTTTTAGGAATTTATAAATATAATGGAAAAGAAAAAATTGTATGTGGATGTGAGGATTTTACGAATAAAAATTATATCTTATATGAATTTGAAAACCTAGCTTTAAGTACTAATCCTGATAAAAAGATTGAAACTGAATTATCAGATATTATAGAAGTAATAGATGGAAATAATCTAATTGATATTAGTAAAACTAAAGAATTCTTTTGGAATATATTTATAATTGATAGTGTAATAGGAAATACAGATAGACATAATGGAAATTGGGGATTTTTATTAAATACTAATACCAAAGAAATTACCTTTGCTCCTATTTATGATTGCGGATCTTGTTTAAATCCAATGTTAGGAGATGAAAATATTAAAGAGCTAAGTGATATAGAACTAAAAAAATTAGCTATAAATTGTTATTCATGTATAAGGGAAAATGGTAAAAAAATAAATTATATGCAATATATTAAAAGTTTAAAAAATGATGAATGTAATAATGCTATAATAAGAATAGTACCAAAAATAAATATTGATAAAATTGATACGTTTATAGATAATATAGATTGTATGTCCCTAGAAAGAAAAGAATTTTATAAAAAAATAATTAAATTAAGATATGAAATAATAGAACAAGTATATAATAAATTAAATAATGTTTAATATATTATAACTAAAGCATTAGATTAAGAAAAAATTTTACAAATAGCATATACATATAGACAAAATACATAATTTAATTCTAAAAAAATTAATAAAGTAAAGCTTTTTATAGTATCAATATTCTTAATTATATATTTTATAAAAAAAATAAATTGAAATATTAATAAATAAAAAGGCGTATCTTAAATGTTTTTTACTAATTTTAAAGGGAGGAATAAAATGTTACAATCAAAACTTATTGCAACAACTAAAAAAGAATGGCCAAGTGAGGCTACAATAAAGTCTCATGGACTACTTTTAAAAGGTGGTTATATAAAGCAGATGGCAAGTGGAATGTACACACTTATGCCACTTGCAAAAAAAGTATGTACTAAAATCGAAAACATAATAAGAGAGGAAATGAATAATATTGACTCACAAGAAATATTGATGCCGCTTGTTGCTACAAAGAAATTATGGGATATGTCTGGTAGATATTTAAGTATTGGCTCTGAACTTTTAAGATTTAAGGATAGAAATGATACAGATATGGTGCTTTCAATGACACATGAAGAAGCAACTGTTTTCTCACTTTTAAATGAAGTTTCTTCATATCAAAAGTATCCATTTAGTGTATATCAAATTCAAACAAAATTTAGAGATGAGGCAAGGCCTCGTGCTGGACTTATTCGTGCAAGAGAATTTACAATGAAAGATGCTTATTCTTTTCATACTGATAATGAAAGTTTGGATAAAGAATATGATAGATTTTATGAAGCATATAACAGAATATTTAAAAGAGTAGGAATTCCTGAAGTTGTAGCAGTAGCATCTGATACTGGTATGATGGGCGGTAGTGGTGCTCATGAATATATGTTACTATGTGATGCAGGAGAAGATAAGATAGTAATTTGTGATGAATGTAATTATAGTGCTAATATGGAAGTAGCATATACTTCAAAATACGATATAGCATCAGATAATATAGAAGAACTAAAAAAGATAAATACACCAGGTATAAAAACAATTGAAAGTTTACATCAGTTTACTAATATTCCTATAAATAAAATGGGAAAAGCTGTTATATATACAAGACTAGATACAAATGAGATTGTAATAGTATTTATACGTGCAGATAGAGAAGTAAATGAAACTAAATTACGTAATTTATTAAAAATTGATGATGAAAAACTTGTTCCAAGAAAAGAAGAAAAATCTGATAATATAACATATGGCTTTGTAGGTCCAAAATATTTAAATCAAAAGGCAATAGTTATATTTGATAAATCTTTAGAGAACGAAAAAAGTCTTGTATTTGGAGCAAATGAAGTAGATTATCATTATACAGGCCTTAATATAAAAAGAGATGTAGGTAATGTAGAATTTGTTGATGTAGCTAAGGTAACAGAAACAGACTATTGTCCTATATGTCATAAAAAATCTATTAAGATACAAAAAGGCATAGAAGTAGGAAATATATTCAAATTAGGTGATAAATATACAAAACAAATGAATATGACATATATAGATGAAAATGGAAAAACTAAAAATCCATTTATGGGATGTTATGGAATAGGCATAGGACGTTTAATGGCATCTATTATTGAAAAAAGAGCAACTGATAACTCTATTAATTGGCCTGTAAGTATTGCACCATTTGATATTCATATATGTCCAATCGATTATACAAAAAATGAAGATGTAAAAAAAGAAGCTGATATGTTGTATAATACTCTTATAAAACGTAAATATGATGTACTTTTAGATGATAGAAATAAAAGTGCAGGTGTAAAATTTAAAGATGCAGATTTAATAGGTGCACCTATAAGAGTAGTAATAAGTCCTAGAAATTTATCAGATGGAGTATTTGAAGTAAAAATATCAAATGAAGATAATGAGTCTCTTGTTAATAAAGATGAATTGTTAAATTATATACAAGAAAAATTTACTTTGTTATTAAAGGAGGTAGAATAATAAATGAAAGAATATGAAGTGGTAATTGGACTCGAAGTTCATGCAGAACTTTCAACTAATACAAAAATATATTGTAATTGTTCAACTGAATTTGGAGCAGATCCAAATACTCATTGTTGTCCAATATGTACAGGAATGCCAGGAACTTTACCAGTTTTAAATAAAAAGGTTGTAGAGTACGCTGTAAAAGCAGGACTTGCAACAAATTGTGAAATATCAAGATTTTCTAAACAAGATAGAAAAAACTATTTTTATCCAGATTTGCCAAAAGCATATCAAACTTCACAATATGATTTACCATTATGTGAACATGGATATTTAGAATTTAATGTTGGAGACTACAAGAAAAAAGTTGGAATTACAAGAATACATATAGAAGAAGATGCAGGAAAACTTATACACGATGCATATACAGGTGCAACCCTTGTTGATATGAATAGATGTGCAGTACCATTAATAGAAATAGTATCAGAACCTGATATTAGAAGTGCTGATGAAGCAGTTGGATATATGCAAACTTTAAAATCGATTTTAGAATATCTTGAAGTATGCGATTGTAAAATGCAAGAGGGATCTCTTAGATGTGATGTAAATTTATCTGTAAGAGAAAAAGGAAGCGATAAGTTTGGTACAAGAACAGAGACTAAAAATTTAAATTCATTTAAATCAATAAAAGATTCAATAGAATTTGAAACTAAAAGACAAATAGAAGAACTTGAAAATGGTGGAGTAATTTATCAAGAAACAAGAAGATTTGATGATGCAAAAGGTATTGGGTATGCTATGCGTACTAAAGAGGATGCAAATGATTATAGATATTTTCCAGAACCTGACCTTGCACCAATTGTTTTATCTGATGAATATATTGAGAATATAAAAAATAATTTACCAGAACTTCCACATGTAAAGAAAGAAAGATATATAAAAGAATATTCTTTACCAGAATATGATGCTGATATTTTAACATCTTCTAAAAATACTGCAAAATTCTTTGAAGAGGCAACAAGTATATGTAATAATCCAAAAGCTGTATCAAACTGGATAATGGTAGACTTTACAAAAAAATTAAATGATGCTGAAATCGAAATTACTGATAGTAAAATAACTCCTGAAAACTTGGCACATTTAATTATGCTAATTGATAAAGGAACTATAAGTTCAAAGATTGCAAAAAAAGTATTTGATGAAATGTTTGAAACAGGAAAAGATGCAAACAAAATAGTTGAAGATAATGGAATGGTACAAGTATCTGATGAAGGAGCAATAAAAGAAATAGTAGAAAAAGTAGTATCTGCTAATCCAAAATCTATAGAAGACTATAAAGCAGGAAAAGATAGAGCTTTAGGATTCTTAGTAGGTCAAGTTATGAAAGAGACTCATGGAAAAGCAAATCCTGGTATTGTAAATAAACTTTTACTTGAAATTTTAAATAAATAAAAAATTAAGAATAAAAAATTTTAATTATAATAGTAAATGGTAGGAGCTATATGTTTCTACTATTTTTTTAATTATTCTGTATAAATAGTTAATAATAAAAATAGTTACTGCTTATAAAGATAATATACTTTTACTTGTAAATTAAAATAAAATATGATATTATATGCAAGGAAAATTTTTAATATTGTATAATTATTACAATAAACTAGGAGTTGTTAAAAGTAATAGCTTAAATATTATATCTTTAAAATACAAGCTTTATCTAATTAAAAATTAATAATTACTAGAAAGGAAGAAAAGCAAATGTATAAGATTGTAGAAATTTTAGGTAATGATGAAAGTGAAATCATAATAAGAAATTATTTATCATTTAAAAATTATATTTCAAGTGATTATAAACAATTAATAGTAAATCAATTATTATATGGACCTTTCATGAATGTCATTGCACTTACTAATGATATAAATTCACCTAAAATAGATTATATTTCTTCATTTGACTTAAATACTATGAAAAGTAGTGAAAATGAAGAAATAACTAGTTTAATATTATGGAAAGATAAGGGTGATACTACTAATTTTGAAGGTTCATTAGTATTTTTAAACTGTTTTGATAATATTATAGAAACTAGTGGTAGTACATTATGTAATTCTCATCAACATAGTATTTTATTACTTAATGAGTCGGATTATATATATGTTAAGCATAAAGGAATAAAATGTAAAATAAGTCCTTTATAATAAATAAAAAAACTTACAAATAGAATTATTATTTTATTTGTAAGTTTTTTATATATTTTTTTACTAAAATTATAATTATAAATATTGCTTTAAAGTTTCTACACATTCTTCTTGGTAATCAACAAATTCATTTAATATATCATGTGTTCTATCTGTTATATCAGGATTATTATGTAGTAATTTTATTCCTTTTATAATTCCCATATTAGTCCCCTGTAACATCATTTCTGCAATATGGGATATGCTATTATCAGATGTTGTATTAAGTTTTACTTCAATAAATCCCATTGCTTTTTGCATACTAGGAAGATCTTTAGGTAAAGTGTTAAATGTCTGTAATTGTCCATCTACCTTGTTAAGAATATCATTATATCTATTATATTGAGATAATAGTATATCCTTAAAATTATTATCTTTAACATCTTTTACTACATTTGATATAGAATCCATTCCCATTTTTATTCCTTTGTTTAATTCATTTAGAACATCAATTTCACTTTTACTTTTATCATCTTTCATAAAAAAACACCACCTAAATTTATTATTTCTAAAAAAAGATAATCTATTCATATATTATTATATTTTTTATATAAAAACTAAATTTAAAGTAAATTCTTAATACATTATAATGAATATTAAATAAATAAATTTTCTTAATAGCTGACATAGATATAAAATGAAAGTATAATACATGTATATTAATTAAAAGTTATTAATTAATATTTAATAATAAAAATGATAAAATAAAAGTAACGGTAAATAAAATTTTAACAAGGAGAGATATTTATGAAAACAAAAAACAAAATTGAAGTTACATCTGATTCAGGGAAAATTTCTTATTATGATAATGTGAAAACATTTACAAATGGCTTTGCTATAGTAAGAAAAGGTGAAAAATGGGATTGCATAGATGAAAGGAAGTTATTATAGTATTGAGTATGATTATATATCAGATTTTTCTAATGGTTTAGCTAAAGTGGAAAAAGATGGTGACTTTAGTTTTATCAAAGAAAATGGTGAATTTATTGATTATAGTGAAGACATGTGGACTTTAGCAAAATACATTGCAAAAAAACTTGCTAAAGGATATAATATAGGAAATATAGAATGAAATTTAAATAGTCTGTTAAAATTGTTATGATTTTAGCTGACTTTTTTCTTTAATTAAAAAATGGCATATATTAGGATTGACTTTTTATGTCAAATATTGTAAAATATTTATTATTACTTTTTAATAGTATGAAAGAGGGATAAATAATGGCAAACATAGGTCTAGTGCTATCTGGAGGAATGGTAAAGGGTGCGTATCAAATAGGTGTACTAAAATCTCTTAGAAAATATATGGACATAGATTCAATAAAATGTATTTCAGCAGCTTCAATAGGTACTCTTGCAGGTTTTGCATATCTTTCAGATAAACTTGATATTTATGAAAAATTATGGCTTGAAAACGAATCTTTTAATATGAGAACTTTTTTAAGAAGTACTATAAAAAGAAGTGTCATATTAGATAAGGTATCAAGTCTATTGGATAAAAAAGATAAAATAAATAAGGATTTTTATACTGCATTAATTAATATGAATAAAATGAGTATTGATTATATAAATTTAAAAAATGTAAAAAGTAATTTACTTAATTCATATTTTAAAGCTTCAATATCTTTTGTACCAGTATTTAAAGCCATAAATATAGATAATGTAAATTATTTAGATGGTGCAATGGTAGATAATATACCAATAATACCAATTTCTAAATATGATTTAGATTATATAATTATTGTACATTTCGATAAAAATAATTATGTATATTCTAATTTAAAAAATAAAAATGTAATTGAAGTAAATTTTAATACAAGAACATCTATTAGTAAATCTTTATCTTTTGATAATGAATCAGCAAATAATATGATAAAGAATGGATATCAAAAAGCAGAGGAAATTTTTTCAGATGTTTTTAAAAAAGGAATTGATAATATAGATTATATTTCAAAAAGAATAGAATTTTTAAATCAGAATAAGAAAAAAGAAAAGTATAACATGTCTGGTGATATTTTAATAGATAGAATAAACAAAGTTGCAAAAAAAGTTATAAGACATAATTTAAAATAGGAAAACTATATATCTTTAAATTGTTTTATTTAAGATATATAGTTTTTTCTTTTTAATAGCAATTATTTATCATAAATTTGTAATAAAGTGAATATATATATTGTAGATAGTATTGTACAAAAAGAGAAAGTGGAGGTAAATGAAATGGAAGATAAAAAGATAAATAAAGTATCAAGTAATCAAAATATTATTATGGAAAATAGAGAAAAGGTGTCAGTTACTGGTGTAATAGATATTCATAGTTTTGATGATGAACTTGTTTTAGCACAAACTGATTTAGGAATACTTACTATAAAAGGTAATGACCTAAAAATGAATAAATTAAATTTAGATAATAATGAATTAATAGTTGAGGGGCAAATAGTAGCAGTAGCATACAGCGATATAACAAATGGTAAAAAATCAGGTTTTATGAATAAATTGTTTAAATAGGAAGAGAAAGTTAATATGTATGTATCTAATCAATTAGTGGATTTTTTGCAATTTATAGTTGTAGGTGCAGTTATATCTTGTATTTTTGATTTCTTTAGAGGATATAGAAAATTAAGGAAAACAAACAATTTGAGTGTATTAATACAAGATATAATTTTTTTTGTAATAATAACAGTTATAATAGTTTTAAGTATTATAAATTTTCTTAGTACACAATTAAGATTATATATTTTTATTGGTATAATTATTGGTTCAAGTATATATTTTTCTTTATTTAGTAAATATTTTTTTAAAATTTTTACTATCTTAATAAAAAAAATAAAGGCTTTTTTTAAGTTTAGTATATTACCTTTAAACTTATTGTTTAATTCTTTTAACAAAATATGTAGAAAAATAGTTAAATTTATAAAAAAATGTTGCAAATTATTTTTAAATGTGGTATTGTATATATATAATTTATTAAAAAAGATAAAAAGAGGTCGTATTAATGAAAAAAAGAAAGAAAACAAAAGAAAAAACAAAAATAAAGTTTAATTTTAGATTTTCATATTTATTTTTGCTTGCATTTGTTATATACTTTATTTATACTGTTGTTGATCAGCAAATACAAATAAATAAATATAATTCTCAAATTAGTATGTATGAAGAAGATATGGAAGCAAAAGCTTCACTAGTTGAATATTATAACAATCAAGAAAAAAATATTAATTCTGATGAATATATAGAAAGCGTGGCAAGAGAAACTTTAGGATATGTAAAGCCATATGAAAAAGTTTTTATTGATACAAATAAATAAAAAAATCACTAAATTTACTCATATGTAAACTTAGTGATTTTATTTTAAAATTCTAAATTATTATATCTTTACTAATTTTATAGTTACTTCTGATTCTGTATTACTAGCAACTATTTTTACATCACTGTCAGATGTATTTATAAATTTAAGATCAAGTGAGCCATAGAATATAGTTGCATCTTTGTCTTTTGGCACATAGTAAACACGTCTGCTATGTGGATGTCTTTCTGTTATATTAAAATTAGCAATTAATGCTGTGTTATACAAAGTACTACTTATTTGACATATTCCACCTCCAGACATTTTTATCTTTTTACCATTTGTATCAAATCCAGTAGCTTTTTTAAATCCATTACTTTCATCCATAGGACCTATAGTATTATTAAATGAAAATTCTTCATATTTTTTAATAATTTTTCCATTTAACTTTGATGTTGCAAGATTAATATTGTCTATTCTGCTTTGCTCTTTATCATAAAGTGTTGTAGTATATGTAGCTATTTCTATTTCTTCTTTTGTATCTGTAATATTATTATTTTGTAAAGAATTTTCTTCTTCATTTACATTTGGATTATTAGTATTCTCATCTTTATTATCATTAGTACTATTTAAATTAGTATCATTTGTAGTATTATTAGTTCTATTATCTGTATTATTATTGTTATTTGAATTATTATTATTATTATTATTATTATTATTATCGTTATTTTCCATATTTTCTGTATTTTCACCCATATAATTTGAAATATTATTTAATAATTCATTATTTGAATTAAATATTATAACAATAACTACTATAACAACTATTAATAGTATTGAGAAAAGTATAATAAATGTTAAATTTTCGTTATTTTCATGTAAATCTGATCGCATTTTAAAAACTCCTTTTAAAATATATAAATATTATGTGTATTTTTTTTATATATAAACTAAATAAAATAAAAATAAAAAATATAAAAAAATATATATTTTTGATTTATTATGGTATAATAGTTATATACATAAAGAAGAGGTTAAAAATGAAAAAAGAAAAAAATAATAAAATAATATATACCATACTTGCAATATCTTTAGTTATAATAAGTGTATTATTAAAAAATAAGTTTAATATTGGTAAAGTAGAAGATATTAATAATTATAAAGATATAATAGAAGAAAATAATAATACATCAGTAAATGGAAATTTATATATTCATTTTATTGATGTTGGACAAGCCGATGCTATATATATTAATAATGGAAATAATTCAATGTTAATAGATGCTGGAAAAAATGATACAGCAAATGAGTTAGTAAATTATTTAAAAGAACAACATATAGATTCTTTGGATTATGTTATTGCTACACATCCTCACGAGGATCATATAGGTGGTATGGATGAGGTATTAAATAACTTTAAAATAGATAAAATTTTGATGCCAGATAAGGTAACTACTACTAAAACTTACGAGAATTTATTACTTGCAATAAAAAATAATGGATGTGAAAAAATAATTCCAAAAGTTGGTGAAGAATATAATCTAGGTAATGCAAGTTTTACTATATTAGCTCCTAATTCTAATAATTATGAAGAGTTAAATAATTATTCTATAGTAATAAAATTAAAATATGGAAATAACACATTTTTATTTTCAGGAGATGCTGAGACATTGTCTGAAGATGAAATTTTAAAAAATAATATAGATTTAAAATGTGATTTATTAAAAGTAGGTCATCATGGCTCTAGTACATCAACTAGTTTAAAATTTTTAAATGCCGTAAATCCAAAGTATGCAGTTATTTCTGTTGGAAAAGATAATCAATATAACTTACCTAAAAAAACAGTTATGAATAGATTAAAAAATAATAATATAAAGGTATATAGAACTGATGAATCAGGTACAATAATTGCAGTTAGCGATGGAAATAATATTACATTTAATAAAGAGCCAGGAACATATAGTTATATGAAATAGGAGGAAAATATGCGAGTAATTATTGATAGATTTGAAGATAAATACGCTATTTGTCAAAAAGAAGACGAAGAAATGATTAATTTACTTAAAAGTAAGTTGCCAGAAGGTTGTAAAGAAGGAGATATATTATTAATAGAAAATGATAATATTACTGTAGATATAGAGGCAACTAAGAAAAGAAGAGAGTATTTAGAAAAACTTTTTAATGAACTTTAATAATTTATTTTAAAAATAAATTAATTAAATAAAATATTTAGAAATTTTAAATATCAGTATGAATATATTAATAAATAAAGTATAATAATATAAAGTAATATTTATTTAGATAGGAATGTGATTATATGTTAAAAAAATTAGTAATTATATTATTAGTTTTAGTATTTATAATAGCAGCTATATTTGTATGTAAAGAAGTTTTTTTAAAAAATGATACAAAAATTAGTAATATAGATAATAATATAAATAATGATAATAGTGAAAATAATAATGAAGATGAAAATTTAAAAGTTGATGAAGAAAATAATAAAAAAGAATTATTTGAAGATTATTATTCAAAAGCAGAAGAAATGATGAAGGATATGACAATTGAGGAAAAAGTAGGACAGATGTTTCTTGCAAGATGCCCTAGTGATTCATCAGCTGTAAATCAAATATCTAGTTTAAAACCTGGGGGCTATGTATTATTTGGTAGAGATTTTAATAACAAGACTAAAGAGCAAATTATTACTACAATAAATTCATATCAAAAAGCTAGTAAAATACCAATGTTAATTGCAGTAGACGAAGAAGGTGGAAGTGTAGTAAGAGTAAGTAGTAATAGAAATTTATCAAGTTATACTTTTAAGTCTTCTCAAGAATTATATAATGAGGGAGGCTATGAGGCTATAAAATCAGATACCAAAGAAAAAGCAAAATTATTACTAAGTCTTGGAATAAACTTGAATTTAGCACCTGTTGCAGATGTGTCAGTAAACAAAAATGATTATATATATTCTAGAAGTTTTGGAAAAGGTGCAAATGAAACTGCTGAATATGTAAAAGATGTAGTAGAGGCATATAATAGCTTAAATTTAGGTAGTACACTAAAGCACTTCCCAGGATATGGTTCAAATGTAGATACGCATACAGGAATATCTATAGACAAAAAAACTAAAGAACAATTTGAAGCAGTAGATTTAATACCTTTTAAACAAGGTATTAAAAGTGGTGTACCAAGCATTTTAGTATCACATAATATAGTGGAATGCTATGATAATAAATTACCATCGTCTTTATCTAAAGAAGTACATAAGTTACTTAGAGACGAGTTAGAATTTTCTGGTATAATTATAACCGATGATTTAATTATGAAAGGAATTACTAATTATACAGATGGAAAAAATGCTGCTATTCTTGCAGTAAATGCTGGAAATGATATGTTAATATCGTCTGATTTTGAAAATGATAAAAATGCGGTATTAGGAGCAATAAAAGATGGAACTATATCAGAAGAGACAATAAACTTAGCAGTAAGAAGAATTTTATCATGGAAGTATAGTATGGGACTTTAAAAGTTTTACGTTAAAAAATTTTTAAAAATAAAGACTCTACGAAATATTAATTATAATTCGTAGAGCCCTAAATAATCATAACTTTAAGTATGTGTTAATTCTTCAATTCTCTAATTCTTCTTTTTATTTTTTTACGTTTAGTTACATTAAATGTATGAGATAGACATTTTTTTAAAAGAGAAATGTCAGTAATTTTCCCCAATGCTAAATCAAAATAATCTTTTTCTGGATAAACAGATTGAACACATATAAATTTAGATAGGTATTTTTCATCTTTTAATGTTTTTGCTATAGATTGTAATACTGTTTTTTCATCAATGATAGGGTTATAAAGATAAATGTTATTAGCTAATTTATACAAACATCTCTGATCAGAAATACGTTCAACAATATACTCTGTGCAAAATTTGCATTGATTGTTTATAAGCATATTATAAAGTAATTTAGGATTAGTGATATAAGAAATAGCTAATTTTCTTAAAGTCTTATTGTATGTATGATTTTTTGCAAAATCATACAATAAATTTTCATCCCCCTTTTCAATTAAAACTCTTAGTAAAATTTCTTGTTCTTTTTTAGATATAGACATTTTTGCCACTCCTTTAATATTTAATAAAATTATTAATTAAAAATTCCTTTAGTCTTAATATAGACTAAAATTCTTTTTAAATGTTTTTTTATTGTACCAAATTAATAATTAAATGTCAATGTTTTTTTAAAATATTATGTAAATTCGACAAAATTATTAAATTATATTTATATGTATTTTAATATAAAATACGATAAACTCTACGAAATATTAATTGTAATTCGTAGAGTTTTAAAAAATTATAACTTTAAGTATGTTTTAATTCTTTAATTCTTATTTTAATTTTCAGTTTTTTTATTGTATTACGTGTATGAGATAAAGCTTTGTTTAAAATAGAAATATCAGTAATCTTATTTAGAGCTATATCGAAATAATCTTCTGTTGGAGATACATCTTTAATACAAATAAATTTTGATAGATACTTTTGATTTTTTAAATTAGTTGCTATAAAATATAAAGATATGTTTTGTTCAATCAAAGGTAAAGTATCAAGCTTTGATTTAGCTATTTTGTATAGATATTTGTTATTAGTAATTTGTTTAACAATTTCATGCATAGTAAAGCCTGTAGTATAATGTACTATATTTAAATGAAACATTAAATACAAATTACGCGTCAAAACAGCTAGTTTGTATAGATATTTGTCATCAGTTATTTTTTGTAGTGCTTTTTCACGTATATTTGACGAATATGTATTAATATCTTTTGTAAAATCGTATAGCAATTTTTGGTCACTTACATTACTTAAAAGTTCAGATATTTCCTTTTCTTGTTTTATTATTTCCTTTTTCTGGTTCATATACGTATACATATTAACCGCTCCTTTATAATATTTTAGTAAAAATAATTAAAAAACTTTAGCCTTAGTGTAGACTAAAAATATATTTTTATGTTTAATATTATATAAGAAATATATGTAAAAGTCAATATTTTGTAGATAAAATAAAGATTTATAGTATAATTAAAAAAATTTAAATATGTATTGCAAAATAGAGTTTTTAGGAGTATAATATATAATATAACGTTGAAGGGACGAGTAAGTTTATACACTGCTAAAAGAGAGAGTTAGTCATGGGCTGTAAGCTAACTTTAGTAAGAATTTACTGAAGACTACCCCTGAGTTAATGGGAAACCATCGTTGATTACGTAAAATCATAATGAAGTAAAAAAATAGGGTGGAACCGTGCAATAAATATATATTGTACCCCTATAGTAAGAGTGTATTCTCTTTCTATAGAGGTACATTTTTATATATAAAAAAGGAGTGATTTTATGAAGTTTTTAAACAATAAGGGAGAAATATTTGAAGGAGATTATGATATTAATATTGCAAGGCATACTTCATCTCATATATTAGCACAGGCTATAAAAAGATTATATCCAGATGCAAAACTTGCAATAGGACCTGCAATAGACACAGGATTTTATTATGATTTTGATAATATTTCTATAAAGCAAGAAGATCTTTTAAAAATTGAAGAGGAAATGAAAAAAATAATAAAAGAAAATTTAAAAATTGAAACTTTTGAATTATCAAAAAAAGATGCTATAAAGTGGGCAAAGGAAAATAATGAAAATTATAAAGAAGAATTAATAAATGATTTAAAAGACGATGAGAGGATTACATTTTTCAAACAAGGTGAATTTACTGATCTTTGTGTAGGACCTCATATGTTATATACAAAAGGTGTAGGTAAAATTAAACTTATATCAACAACTGGTGCCTATTGGAGAGGAAACGAAAAAAATAAAATGCTTACAAGAATATATGGTACAGCATTTAAGACACAAGAAGAAATTGATGAGTTTATTCTAAAAAGAGAAGAGGCTAAAAAAAGAGATCATAAAAAATTAGGTAAACAGTTAGAATTATTTATGTTAGCACCAGAAGGACAGGGATTCCCATTCTTTTTACCTAAAGGAATGGTACTTAGAAATTTACTAGAAGATTATTGGAGGAAGATACATAAACAACATGGATATGTAGAAATTAAAACTCCAATATTATTAAATGAAGAGTTATGGCATCGTTCAGGACATTGGGATCATTATAAAGATAATATGTATACAACTAAGATTGATGAAGTCGATTATGGTGTAAAACCAATGAATTGTCCAGGAGGAATGATTGTATATAAATCAAAATTACATTCATACAAAGAATTACCAATAAGAGCTGGAGAACTTGGATTAGTTCATAGACATGAAAAATCAGGTGAGTTAAATGGGCTATTTAGAGTAAGATGTTTTACTCAAGATGATGCACACATATTTTGTTTGCCAAGTCAAATAGAAGATGAAATTAAAGGTATAATAAATTTGGTTGATGAAGTATATAGTAGATTTGGATTTGAGTATACAATCGAATTATCGACAAGACCTGAAGATTCAATGGGATCTGATGAATTATGGGAAATGGCTGAAGGAGCATTAGGTAAGGTATTAAAAGATTTAGGAAGAGATTATCAATTAAATGAAGGTGATGGAGCTTTCTATGGCCCAAAAATAGATTTTCATATAAAAGATTGTTTAGGAAGAGATTGGCAGTGTGGAACAATACAATTAGACTTTCAAATGCCAGAGAGATTTGATTTAACATATATTGGAGAAGATGGGGAAAAACATAGACCTGTTATGTTACATAGAGTTATTTTTGGTAGTATAGAAAGATTTATAGGAATTATAACAGAACATTTTGCTGGAGCATTTCCATTATGGCTTGCACCAACTCAAGTAAAAATTCTTCCAATATCTGAAAATGAAATTGATTATGCAAATACTTTAAAGAGAAAATTAGAAGAAAATAATATAAGAATAGAAATAGATTCTTCAAATGAAAAAATAGGATATAAAATACGTGAGGCACAAATTGAAAAAGTGCCATACATGATTGTTATAGGTAAAAATGAATTAGAAAATAATACGATATCAGTAAGGTCAAGAGATGGAAATAAAACAGATAACATTTCGATTTCTGATTTTATATATAAATTAAAAGATGAAATAACTAGTCAACTTGATAAATAATGATAAAAGGAGGAAAATATTATGTATTGCACTAAATGTGGTTTTAAACTTGAAAGTAATTCTAAATTTTGCACAAAATGTGGAAATAAAATTGAATATGATAATAGTGATTTAAATGTCAAAGAGGGAACAATTACTTTTGCAAGAGAAAGTAGTTTTTATGGAGTGTTAGTACCAATAAGAGTATATGTAGATGGTAAAGAAGTAGCATCTGTAAAATCTGGAAATCAAGCAAAAGTACCAGTTAGTATTGGAAAACATAAAATTGCTTTTGATTTATGGAGTGGTAACAATTTTTATGATATTGAATTAAATGATAAATATCCAAATGTAAAAGTAAATTTTAAGTTATGTATGGGAGCACTAGCTTCAGAGCCCAAAATTATAAGTATTGAAAAAAATTAATTTAAGTTATATTTAAATAAAAGTACTTGTATATACTTTTTGTATATGCAGGTACTATTTTAAATAAATATTATTTAAAATATAAAATTATAATATAGTTATTTTTTTTATAGTTTTCCTTTATTTTTATTACAATTTGTAGTAAAATGTACATGTAAGGTTTAAATTATGTTAGGAGAAATTATGCAAAAAAAATGGAATGTAAAGGTTTATGATGAAAATCAAGTAAAAGATATTCAAAATAAGTATAATATATCTGAAATATTAGCAAAATTAATTATATCAAGAGATATTAAAGATATAGATAATTTTCTAAATGGTAATATTGATGACTTAAGAGATCCATATATAATGAAAGATATGAAAAAATTTGTAAATAGAGTAAAAACTGCAATAAGTAATAATGAAAAAATATGTATCTATGGCGATTATGATGTAGATGGTATAACTAGTATAACTATTATGTATAAATTTTTAACAAATTTAGGTGCAGATGTAATGTACTATTTACCAGATAGATTGGTTGAAGGCTATGGTATAAATATTAAAGCATTAGATGAAATAAAAAGACAAAATGCAAGTTTAGTAATTACTGTAGATTGTGGAATAACTGCTGTGGAAGAAACTAATTATGCAAAAAAAATAGGTTTAGATATGTGTATTACAGATCATCATGAATGTTCTGAAATATTGCCAGATGCCATTTCAATTATTAATCCAAAACAAAAAGATGATAATTATGAATTTAAAATGTTGGCTGGTGTTGGAGTAGCTTTTAAATGTATTGAAGCTCTTGCAGAAGAATTTAAATTAGATAAGGAAAGTTATTTACAATATATAGATATTGTAGCAATTGGAACTATATCAGATATAGTTCCATTAGTAGATGAAAACAGAATCATATCTAAGTATGGATTATTAAAATTAAAAAATACTAAAAATATTGGATTGAAAGCGTTATTAGATATAACGAATTTTAAAGAAATAGATAGTGTTATGGTATCCTTTGGAATGGCACCAAGAATTAATGCATGTGGTAGAATGGGAAATGCAAAAGTTGCAGTAAAATTATTATTAGAAAATAATAAAATAGAAGCAAATAATCTTGCTATAAAATTAGATAAGTTAAATACCTTAAGACAACAAGTAGAAAAAAACATATTTGATGAGGCTACAAATATTATAGTAAAAGAAAATATAGATAAAAAAAATAGTATAGTATTATATAATGAAAATTGGCATAATGGTGTAATTGGAATAGTAGCTTCAAGACTTGTTAATATATATTATAAACCAGTAATATTACTAACAAAAGAAAATGGAATAATACGTGGATCTGGTAGATGCCAACCAGGATTTTCGTTATATGATACTTTAACAAAATGTAAAGATTGTCTATTGCAATTTGGAGGACATGAACTGGCAGCACGGACTTAGTATTGATATAAATAAAATAGAAGAATTTAAAGAGGCTTTTGAAAGAGAATCTACATATAAATTAAAAGGATTACAGGAACAGATAATAGATATAGATTTAGCTATTACTTATCGTAATTTAAATATATCAATTCTAAAAGATTTGCATAGGTTAAAGCCATATGGTCAGTCAAACAAAGAACCTTTATTTTTGTATAAATCACTTAGAGTACAAGCTATAAGAACTATAAAAGATGAAAAACATTTAAAGTTAACTTTAAGAGATGATAAATATTTATTAGAAGCTTTAGCTTTTTCACAAGGAAATAGAAGAGACGAAATAAAAATAGGTGATAAAATAGATGTAATATGTAATGTTGATGTTAATACGTATAATACACCAAAAACTATACAGCTTATAATTCAAGATTTTAAAAAAGCAATTAATTAAGTATAAGGACTAATAGACATCTGTTATAAATAAGTATGTGTATGTTTAGAATTTTAACTTAATAACTTTAATGTGAGGTGTAAAATATATGAATGAAATAATAGATAGTATATCTAGTACTATGGCAAAATATGATATAAGTTATAATAAGGAAGATTTGGAAAAAGTAGTAAGATATGCTAAATTAATATACAAAGATAATATAGGAATAAGTGGGAAACCTGTATTAGAACATGCTTTAGGTGTTGCAAATTATGTTGCTACATTAAAGCTTGATGCAGACTCAGTCTATGCTGCTCTTTTGCATGAAGTTGTAAAATATGATGAATATAGTGAAGAAGAACTATGTAAAATATCTTCTAAAGAAGTAGTAGATATGGTAAATACAATTTCAAAATTATCATATTTTAATTTTAGGCATGTAGATAAAGTAGATAAAGATACTTTAAGGAATATGTTTATGGCTATTGCAAAAGATATAAGGACAGTAATTATAAAACTTGCAGATAGGCTATATAATATGCAAAATATAAAAAGCTATGATGAAAAAATATCAAAAGAAATGGCAAAAGAATGTTTAGATATTTATGCACCAATTGCACATAGGCTTGGTATGTCTAAATTAAAAGCAGAACTTGAAGATATTTCATTTAGAATATTATACAAAGAAGAATATCAAGAAATAAAAAGACAAATTGATGAAAAAAAGTCAGAAAGAGAAGCATATATAAAAGCAAGAATAGATGAAATAACAAAAGTTTTAAAAGAAAATAATATAGAATCTACAATTTATGGTAGACCTAAACATTTTTATAGTATATATAGAAAAATGAAACAAAAAGGATGTAGAGCAGATGATTTATTTGATTTGTTTGCTATAAGAGTAATTGTAAATTCAGTACGTGACTGTTATAACGTACTTGGAATTATACACGATATGTATAAACCAATGCCCGGACGTTTTAAAGACTATATAGCAGTTCCAAAGACAAATATGTATCAATCTTTGCATACTACTGTATTTGGAGATAGTGCAAGACCTTTTGAAGTTCAAATTAGAACTTGGAATATGCATAAGGTTGCAGAAGAAGGAATTGCAGCACATTTTTCATATAAAGAAAAAACTAATAAACTAAGTAAGTTAGATGAAAAATTAATATGGTTTAGACAAGCTTTGGAAAATAATCAATATACAAATGAAAATAATGATGTAAAAAGCCTAAAAACTGAAATATTTGGAGAAGAAATATATGTATTTACTCCAAAAGGAGAAATAAAATCTTTACCAGTAGGTTCTACTCCAATAGATTTTGCGTATATAATTCATCAAAAGATTGCAGAACAAATGGTAGGTGCTAAAGTAAACTCTAAAATGGTGCCAATTAATACTAAACTATCTAATACTGATATAGTAGAGATTATTACATCTAAAACCTCTAAAGGACCAAGTAGAGATTGGTTAAAATATGTAAAAACATCTAATGCTAAATCTAAAATATCTAGTTTCTTAAAAAAACAAGGAAAAGAAGTTAATATAGCTCATGGTAAGGACATTTTTGAAAAATATTTAAGAAAACAGAAAATATCAAAAGATGAACTTACTAAAGAAAAATATATGGATGAACTGTTATCAAAATTTAATTTTAGTACAATTGAAGATTGTTATGAAAATATTGGATTTGGAAGTATATCTATACTTAAAATAATGAATAAGCTAAAAGAAATATATGAAAAATATAATCCTAATATAATTGATAGTTATACAAATAAAAATAAAGGATTATTAAAAGAATCAAATTTTAATTTAGTAAATGTTGAAAATATTCCTAATTGCAAAATACAATTTGCAAAATGCTGTAATCCAATTCCAGGAGATGAAATAATAGGATATATAACAAATTCAAATGGTGTATCTATTCACAATATCAACTGTAATAATATAACTAAGCTTAAAAATAGCTCTAGAAAAATTAATGTATGTTGGGCTAAAAGTGAAGTTAGTTCATTTTCTACAAAAATTATAGTAAAAGCAAATAATAGAAAAAGTATTTTAACAGATGTAATATCTAAATTAAATGAACTTAAAGTTAAGATAGAAGGTATGAATACAAAAGTAACTCAAGATAAAGAAAATATAATGGAATTTACAATTAGTATATCTGATCTTACTGAGTTACAACAAATAATGAGAAACTTAAAGAAAATAGATAGTGTTTTTGAAGTAAAACGTGAAAAGTGATGGAGGAAAAATGATTAGCATAGAAAATATAAAAGTTAATGTTGCAAATAGAGGACATATAACAAATTCATATATTATTTATGATGATATAGAAAAAGAGGGAATTTTAATTGATCCAGGCTTTGAAGAAGATAAGATTATAAATAAAATAAAAAATCTTAATATAAACTTAAAGTATATTGTAATAACTCATGCTCATGGTGATCATATAGGAGCTCTTAAAAGTATATATGAATATACAAAATGCCCTATAATAGTTCATGAAAATGATTATAATATGTTACTTGGAAAAGTAGAAAATTATAGTAAAATCCAGGGTGTTGCTTTACAAGATTTAAGTAAATGTAAAATTATAAAAATAAAAGATGGATATAGTTTTTGTGTAAAAGGACTTGAATTTGAAGTAATACATACTCCAGGACATACTAGTGGTGGAATTTGTATATTTGAAAAGCTTAGTAAAAGTTTATTTACAGGAGATACTTTATTTTATGATTGTTATGGGAGATGTGATTTAGCAACCGCAAATTTTAATGAAATGGTAGATTCTATAAAAAAATTATTTTTTAGGTTTAGTGATATTACAATTTATCCAGGTCATGGTAAGTCTACTAATATAAATTCTACCAAAAAGTATATAAAATTATTATTAAAAATGAAGAATATTACAATATAAATTAGGGGTAAAATATGGGAAGATTTAGTGAAATTTTAAAAGAAGAATCTAAAAAAGAATATTATATTAAATTACATAAATTTATAGAAAATGAATATATGACAAAAACTATATTTCCGCCTAAAGAAAATATATTTTTTGCTTTAGAAAATACGCCTTATGAGTATATAAGAGTGGTAATACTAGGTCAAGATCCTTATCATGGTGAAGGTGAGGCACATGGAATGGCATTTTCAGTAAATCCTGGTATTAAAATTCCACCATCTCTCCAAAATATTTTTAGAGAATTAAATAGAGAACTTAATTGTTATATACCAAATAATGGATATCTTTTAAAATGGGCAAAACAAGGTGTACTAATGTTAAATAGTGTATTAACAGTTGAAAAAGATAAGCCAGCTTCACATCAAGGTATTGGTTGGGAAATATTTACTGATAGAATAATAGAAGAAATAAATAAAAAAGCTACACCAGTAGTATTTATGTTATGGGGAAATTTTGCTAAAAAGAAGCAAGAATTAATAACTAATCCTAAACATTTAGTTTTAACATCATCTCACCCTAGCCCTTTTTCCGTACATTATGGATTTGAGGGATGTGGACATTTTATACTTGCTAATCAGTTTTTAAAAAAGAATAAAATACCTCCAATAAATTGGCAAATTGATAATATATAAATTATATTACTTTAGCTAAAGTTAAATAATATAATTATTATAATTATTATAATATTGAATATTTACAAACTTAAAAAATGAGATTGAATTAATTTATAATTCAATCCCATTTTTTTGTTAATCTAATTTTTTTATAATTAAATATGCCTCATTTATGCTACCATCAGTCGAATCTGTTGTTGATGTTAAAACTAAAGTGATAGTACTTCCTGCTGTTAATGTCGTAATTATACTTTTATTAAATAAGTCATCTTCATTTCCATTCATATCAATAGTTTGTGATGTTCCAGGAATATCAGCACCAGCATTTTGAACTGCAATAGTTAAATCACCTGCGTTATCAAGATCTGCAAGTACGGTGTATGATATTTCATAATCACCAGCTTCATTAATAGTTAAAGTATTTGCAGTAGCTGTACCAACATTTAAATTAGGCATTTGTGTACCTAAAGTTATAACAGTAGGAGTACCTTGAGTTGTTGTAAAACTTTGTGTTGTAGTACTATATAGTCCACCATAAGCAGTAAGTCCTACACTAGGTCCAGTAGCGCCAGTTGCTCCAGTTTCACCTGTAGCCCCAGTAGCACCGGTAGCGCCTGTAGCACCAGTAGCACCTTGAATACCTTGAGGTCCTTGAATACCTTGAGGTCCAGTAGCACCAGTAGCGCCTGTAGCACCTTGAATACCCTGAGGTCCTTGAATACCTTGAGGACCGGTAGCACCAGTAGCACCAGTAGCGCCAGTTGCACCAGTTGCACCAGTTGCTCCATTAAATCCTGCAGGTATTACAAAATCTAATAATACGTTTTGATCTGTACCTACATTTGTTACTGATGCAGCACTACCAGGTGCTCCAGTAGTAGTTGAATTAACATTTACTGAAACAGCAGATGGACCTGTAGGTCCAGTTGGACCTGGAATTAAGCAACAAGTTTCATGATGGCAACAACTATTTTGACAACAGTTATCGAAATTAGAATTACAATCATTTTGGCACATAAAATTATCTCTAAATATACTCATTTTTTATTCCCCTTTTCTATTGAGATATACTCATAATATTATATTCATAAAAATTGTAAAGTGATAATAAAATAATAGTTTATTTAAATTTTAAATAAAATAGAATAATTATTTAAAAAATTAACATAATAAAAACTAAGGAGAATTTTCATTATGGAAAAATTAGAAAATTTTAATACTTCTAAAGAAATAATTGATTATATAAAAGAAAAAACAAATAATAGTAAAGATATTTCTTATAGAGAAATATCTGTAAATAATGAAATTGTATATATAGTATTTAATGAGCCACTAACTGATACAAAGATTATATCAAACTATGTTATAAGAAGTATAAAGAAGATAGAAAAAAGACTAAAAAAATGTGAAGAAGAAAATGATATAAACGATAAAATAGAAAAAAAATTAGAAGATAATTCATTACCTAAAGTCATAAAAAAAAGGAAATTGTCAGAGTCTAGTTTAGAAAATAATATAAATAGAAATAATAAGTTAAATATATATCATATTATAGATGTACTTGAAAATAGTATATCCATAAGTAAAGTAAAAAAATTAGATTTAAAAGAGGATAATTTATTTTATTATTTATTTTCAGGATTTACGTGTATAATACACAATACTGATATATTAGTAGCTGAGACAAAAAGTAAGTTAGATAGAGGTGTATCAGAACCTAAAACAGAGGGTTCAATTAAAGGGCCAAAAGATGCTTTTTTAGAAAATTATTCAGATAATATAGGTTTAATAAGGAAAAGGATAAAAAGTGAAGACTTGATTTTAGATGAAAAAATAATTGGAAGAAGGTCTAAAACTAAAGTAGGACTAATGTATATTTCTGATATTGCAAGACCAGAATTAGTAGAATATGTAAGTAAAAAACTAGATAAAATTGATATTGATGCTATATTAGATAGTAATTATATATCTGAGTTTATAGAACAATCAACAAAGGCAGATTTTCCTACTATATTTAGTACAGAAAGACCTGATTTAGTTTGTTTTTATATGTTACAGGGAAGAGTGGCAATTGTAGTTGAAAATAGTCCATTTGTACTTGTACTGCCTGTTTTTATTGGCGATTTTATAAATAATATAGAAGACTATTATCAGAAGAACAATAATGTAACTTTTACTAAAATTATAAGATATTTAGCATTTATAATTACTATAATTACTCCAGCTTTATACGTAGCACTTACTACTTTTGATCAAGAGTCTATACCAAATGATTTATTAGTATCTTTTGCTATTCAAAAAAAAGGTGTACCATTTGTAGCTTTTATAGAAGCTTTTCTTATGATAATCTCGTTTGAGATTTTAAGAGAAGGAGATTATAGAGTGCCGAGTGCATCAGGAAGTACTCTTTCAATTGTAGGTGCATTGATACTTGGTGATGCAGCAGTAAATGCTGGAATTGTATCTCCAATAATGATAATAGTAATTGCACTATCTACTATATCTGGACTTCTTTTTACAGAGCTTAGCATGGCAAATGCACTTAGAACATGGAGAATAATATTCTTAATATTTTCAGGTGTAGCTGGACTTATTGGAATGTGTGTGGCAATATTATTTTTAATAGTAAATATTGCTAGTACATCAAGTTTTACTAAACCTTTTACTTATCCTATAGCACCTATGAATTTGGATAGAATAGAAAAAGAAGTAATAAAAAGAAAAAGCATTGCAAAAGATACTAAAAGATCTAAAATGCTTACAGATAATTTAACAAAAGCTAATATAAAATAAGAAAGGAAATATATATGAAAGGTAAGATTTTACTTGTAGTTGTAGCCATGATACTTTTAAGTGGACTCAAAAATTCTAGAGAATTAAATGAAATAGAAATAGTACCAGCTATTGGTATAGATATAAGTGATGATGATAAATATATAATTTCAGCGCAAGTAACTAACATTGAGAAAAAAATGGATAGTTCTGGCTCTGACTCATCATCTGGAAGTTCATCTGATATAGTTGTTTTTGAATCAAAGTCTAATTCGATACAAGAAGCACTGAGGAGTTTTGTAAATGAATCTCCACAAAGAATGTACCTTGCACATATGCAACTTTTATTAATTTCTGAAAAAGCAGCTAAAAAAGACATGATAGAGACTCTTGATTTCTTCTTAAGGGATAATGAAACTAGTAATAATTATATATTAGCTGTTACTAAGGATACAACACCGCAAGAAATTTTAACGAAAACATCACCGTTATTAAAAAGTCCTGCAGAAAGTATGGTGCAAAGTATAAAAGCAACATATAAATATCGAGGAACAAGTATAGATAATATACTTAGTAAAAATTTATCTATGTTATTATCAGATAAAAAGGAATTAGTTGCTACTAGTATATATTTACAAGATTCTTCTAAAGAAAAGATACCTGATATTGATGATAATAAAATATTAGATAATTCTGAAGAGGACTCAAGTTCAAAAGAAACAGACAGTTCAAATTCTAGTGATTCATCTTTATCTTCAGAGGGTAAAAAAACAAATATAAAAATTGGAGCACTATCATATTTTAAGGACAATAAATTTGGTGGCTTTATGAGTGAAGATGACTCGCTTATATATAATGTTTTAAATAATAATGTAAAAGCAGCTATTGTACGTTCTGGTGAAAATAGTGATAAAATTGTTGTTGAATTGTTAAACAGTAAAACTGATTTAAAGCCAAAAGTAGTAGATGATAAACTTACTTTAGATATAAATGTAGAAATGAAATTTAATGTAACAGAAACTGGTAAGAATGTAAAATTTAAAACAGATGAAGATATAAATAAATATCAAGATATAATTGCAAAGGAAGTTGAAAAAAATATATATAAATACATAGATAATTGTAAAAATGTATATAATACTGATTTAGTAGGATACAAAGAGATTTTTTTTAAAAAACTAAACAAAGAGTATAAAAAACATGAAGAAGAATTTAATAAAGATTTATTTAAAACAATAGATACAAATGTTAAAGTAAAAGCAACATTTCCAAATGAGGGGAGTGCAAATAAGAATGAGTAATTATAATTCAAAAGCAATAAATAATACATCAGTAAATGATAGTAAAACTATAGAAGGAAGAGGATATTCAAGCTTTCTTTTTACACTTGCTAAAAGTTCATTTATAGGAATGGCTATAGGATTTATGTTTGAAAAATCCGGTGTAGACACATATATATCAGCAATATTAGGTGCAATAATAGGACTTATTCCTTTACTTATTTTTATATTTATTATTAAAAATAGTGAGGGAAAAGATATAATAGACTTAAATAATCATTTATTTGGCAAACCTATAGGTATAATATTTAATACAATACTTAACTTAACTGTATTTTTTATGTGTATTATTGTTTTTTATAATATAACACAATTTATAAATTCAGAATATATGCCAGAGACTAATATAAATTATTGTAGATTCCTTATTATTTTAGTAGTAACATATACTGCTACAAAAGATATTGCTGTTATTAGTAGAGTAAGTCAAATTTTATTAATTATAAATATTATGTTCTTTTTATTATCTTTTTTTGGATTAATGAATGCATATAATATAAATAATATTTTACCAGTCTTATCTACAGGAGTAAAACCAACTTTATCTAGTGCAATAATGTATACAATATTTACAACATTTCCAATATTTTTACTTACAATTATAAAAGATTCTCAGGTAAAAGAAGAAAAAGGAAAAGTAAAAAGAATTATATTAATGTATGTTTTTGTAAATATAATAATAATAACTTTAATAGTTATTACTACACTAGTTTTAGGCGGAGATGTTGTAGGACTATATAAATATCCAGAATATACAGCACTAAAAGCATTTAGCTTATTTAGTATATTAGAAAGAATAGAAAATATATTAGCTTTACAATTTATTTTCAATGTTTTTGTATTTTTAACATTAAGCTTATACTTTGTAACAACAAGCATAAAAAAAATATTTAAAAATAATGAAAATTTAAGTAAATATGTCCCTTATATTTTAGGTGTAATAATAATGATTATTGTAAATTTATTTTTTAATAATTCATTTTTAGTAAATATACTTATTAAAAAATATATATTATATGTAATAGGTATTGGAATTATGGGAGTTATGGTTATAACAGCTTTAGGGATTATACTAAAAAAGATATCAAGTAAAAACCGTTATTATAAAAAAAGTTATAGAATAAACAATTATAATTAAGCAATTATTAAAATTATATAAAATAGTATAACCTCATATAGCAATTTTTTAAATTAAATAAAAAGATATTGTTATATGAGGTTAAAAAATATTTTTTTATGTTTTGTAAAAATAGATTTTACTAAATCCAGGATTATAAATTTTACTAAATAGGTTGAAAAAATTAAAAAAAAGTTATATAATATGTTCATTATAAAATGCACAAAAACATATAAGGGGAGGATTAACTAATGAGAAAATTTTTAATAATTGTAGCTGCTATATTAGGAATGATAGTAGGAATAGCTGTGGGTGAAAGCTTAAAAGGAGTAAGTTTCTTAAGTTTCTTAGCAATAGGAGGTTCGTTTGGATTTCCAAATCCTATTACTATTGATTTAAGCTTTATGCAATTTACAATAGGAATATGGTGTAAAGTTAGTATATGTGGAGTATTATGTATGGTAATATTTGCTCTACTTGCAAAACAAATATTAAGTTGGCTAAAAATATAAAAAAATTGCCATTTAATGATAGACCCTATGAAAAACTGGAACTTATGGGGGAAGGCAATTTAACAAATTCTGAATTACTTGCAATAATAATAAAAACAGGCACAAAAAAATACAGTTGTTTGGATATATCACAAAAAATATTAAGCGAAAATAATAATATTACTAATATATCTGATTTAGAATACTTAACATCTCTTTCAATTGCACAGCTAAAAAGATATGAAGGAATTGGTAGGGTAAAAGCTATACAAATAAAAGCTGTGTTAGAACTTGCAAAAAGAATATCTAATGTATATAAAGATAATAATAAAAATAAAATTAGATGTCCAAAGGATGCTTTTAAAATTGTATTTCAGGATTTTTTAGGTAAAAAGCAAGAGATTTTAAAGACAATTATTTTAAATAAAAATAATGATGTTCTATCAATAATTACAAATTATATTGGTAATTGTGATAAAATTGATATAAGTTTAAAAGAAGTTTTAAGTGAACCTATAAAGCAAATGGCACATAGTGTAATTTTAGTACATAATCATCCAAGCGGTAATTTAAAGGCTAGCTTGCAGGACAGAAATTTTACTAACAATGTAATTGAGTATGCACAAATATTTGATATAAAAGTGCTAGATCATATAATAATTTCAAATAATAATTATTTTAGTTTTAAAGAAAATAATTTTATATAAAAATTTTAAAAATTATATAGAAAGTAGAAAAGGTGAGAAAAAATGGGTATAATATCAAAAGACATAGGAATAGATTTAGGTACTTCAAATATAAGAGTGCATGTAAGAGGAAAGGGAATCGTACTTTCTGAGCCATCAGTTGTTGCTATAAATAAAATAACTGGTGAGGTATTAGCAGTGGGTAATCAAGCAAAAGAAATGTTAGGTAGAACACCTGATAATATAGTTGCATTAAAACCTTTAAAAGATGGTGTTATTGCAGATTTTGGCGCAACTAAAATGTTAATGCAAACATTAATACAAAAAGTTACACAAAAAAATATTTTTTCAAAACCAAGGCTTGTTATTTCCATTCCATCTGAAATAACAGATGTTGAAGAAAGAGCAGTAGAAGGTGTTGCATATAAAGCGGGAGCAAAAGAAGTTTATCTTATGGAGGAAGTAATGGCTGCTGCTATAGGAAGTGGTATTAAAATTGAAAAACCTGAGGGAGCTATGGTAATAGATTTAGGAGGAGGTACAAGTGAAATGGCAGTTTTATCACTTGGCGGTATAGTTGTTTCTAAATCTATTAAAGTAGCAGGGGATAAATTAGATAAAAATATAGTAGATTATATTAAACAAAATTTTAATATAATAATTGGTGAAGGTGAAGCAGAGGAACTAAAAAAACAAATCGGCTCTGCTAGTGCTTCAATGACTGAAGAAAAAGTACAAGTAAAGGGAAGAAATCTAACTACAGGACTTCCAGAAACAGTTACAGTATCTTCAAAAGATATTAATCTTGCAATTAATGATTCATTAAATGAGATTTTAAGATGTATAAAACAAGCATTAGAAGAAACACCACCAGAAATAGCAGCTGATATTATGGAAAGAGGTATTGTAATGACAGGTGCACTTTCTCATCTTAAAAATATTGATAGGTTTATAAGTGATGAAGTAGGAATGCCTGTATTTATTTCAGAAAATCCAGAAAGAAGTGTTATAAAAGGTGTAGGTCTTGCACTTGATAATATTGAGGTCTTAAAAAAATCAACTAAGATTAGGAAAGATAATAGGAGATTTTAATGAAATATAGATATGATTTTGATGGAAAAAAAAGAAAAAAGAAACACATTATAATTTTTGTACTTTTTTCTTTTATAATAGCAGTATTTATAACAGCTTTTTTATTAAAAGAAAGTAATAACTCTTTTATTAGTAAAACCTCAAACATAGTTATTTATCCAGTAAAGATAGTATCTAATGCTTTAGGCTCTGTATTTAAAAATGCAGGAGTATATTTTTCAAATAAAGAAAAAGTAAATAAAGAAAAAGAAAATTTGGAGAATGAAGTAAAAGAGTTGAAAGCTAAATTGTTAGAAAGTAATTCTATATTAGAAGAAAATGAATCATTAAAAAAAATGTTGGATATAAAGAAAACGTATCAGCATTTTAATATAAAATATTCAAGAATATTATATAGAGAGCATGATAATTGGTCTAAAACATTTACTATTGATTTAGGAAAAAATGATGGTATAAAGTTAAATCAAGCAGTTGTACATAATGATGGATTAGTTGGCTATATTTCAAAAGTTAATGATACTACTAGTGTAGTTACTACTATTTTAGATCCTTCATCTTCTGTAAGCGTTGTAATTAGTACTACAAATGAACCAGCAATTTTACAAGGTGATTTAGATTTAAAATCAAAAAATGAGTTAAAACTTACATTTATACAATTAGATTCTGATATATCAATTGCAGATATGTTATATACATCTGGACTTGGCACAAATTATCCTAACTCTATACCTGTAGGCAAAATAACTAAAATAGTAAATGGAAAGAATGATATTAATAGATATGCAATAGTTGAACCATGTGTTGATATAAAAAAAATATCAGAAGTAGGTGTAATTATAAATTAAAAAAGAAAATAGGAGATAAAGATGCTTAAAAAATTTTTAACTTTTGTATATATAGTTTTATTTATATTTATAATATTTTTGTTTCAAACAATGATAATAGATGGTAAAGAATTATTTGGTATAAAACCTAACTTAATATTAATAACTGTTATTGTAGCAAGTCTTTGGTATGGAGCATATGTAGGTGTTACTTATTCATTAATAATTGGAATTATAACTGATTTGATTTTTGGAAATTACGGTACGTTTACTATTTGTTATTTTATTACTGGCACGGTAATTTCACTTATTAATAATAATTATAGAAAAGAAAATAAAATAGCACTTGTTTATGTAACACTTATTGCAAGTTCGATATTTGAAATATTACAGTATTTTATACATCTAATTAATACAGGAATATATAGTAATATATTTACTTTATTAATTCATATAGTACTTAGTTCGTTACTTAACATTATAATAGTGTATATAGTTCATTCACTATTATATAAATTATTACGATATTTTGATAAAAATATAGGAGATTATAGTGTAAAGTAGGTGAGTAAAGTAAAAAATATATATATAAAGTTTTTAGAATTTATAAATAACAGAAGTTTAATGCTATATATTGTTGTAGTACTTGTTGCAATTGCATTTATAGCTCAATTATTTAATTTACAGATAATTAATGGAGAGCATTATAGAGAAACTTCAGAAAAAAGAATGTTAAGAATAGAGAATATAACAGCCACACGAGGAGAAATCTATGATAGAAATGGTATAGTGCTTGCTACTAGTAAACTAGCATATAATATTGAACTATATAAAGTAAAAGTTGACGTAGAACAACAAAACACGGCACTTGAAAAATTAATAAATATATTATATTCAAATGGTGATAAAATATATTCAACTTTTCCGATAAATGATGAATTAAATGGCTTTAGTTTTTCTAATTTGGATGAAGAAAAAAAGTGGAAGGAAGAAATGAATATTAAAGAAGAATATTCATTTGATGAGGTAATAAAACATTATGTAGAATTGTATGGCTTAGAAAACTATAATAATGATCAAATAATGCAAAAACGAATAATTCAAATAAAATATGAAGCAAATCTTAATGGTTATTCATTATTTAATAGTGCACTTATTGCAAAAAATATTTCTGAAAAATCTCTTGCTCAAATTGAAGAATTAAAATATGAGTTATATGGGGTTTCTACTGTAAGTGTACCAAGTAGATATTATCCAAATGGTACTATTTTAGCGCATACACTTGGTTATGTAAGCAAAATAAATACAGATGAATATAAAGAGTTAAAAGATGATGGATATACAGTAAATAGTATGATAGGAAAATCTGGTATTGAACAATCTTTTGAAAAATATTTAAAAGGTACAGATGGAATAAAAAAGGTAGAAACAGATTCACTTGGAAATATATCATCTGAGACTATAACAGATGAAGCAAAGTCTGGAAATAATGTTACTCTTACAATAGATTATAGATTACAAAAAGTCTCTGAAGAAGCATTGCTTAATACTATAAATGGACTTCAAAATGGAACTGTTACTAGTAAAAAATATACTGATGCAAATGCAGGTGCAGTTGTAGTTTTAGATGTACAAAGTGGAGAAGTATTAGCATCTGCTAGTTATCCTACTTATGATATAAATAGTTTAATTTCTGGTATGTCAAGTAGTGACTGGAGTAAATTACAAAATGATCCGTTATATCCAATGGTAAATCGTGTAATTTCAGGAATATATTCTCCTGGCTCTACGTATAAAATGCTTGTTGGTATGGCAGGACTTATGAATGGTAAAATAACTGTAGATGAAAAATACTATGATCCAGGTATATATCCATATGGATATAATCCTAAATGTTGGTTATATACAGATAGAGGTATGACACATGGGTCAATAAATATAGAAGGTGCAATAAAAGGATCATGTAATTGTTATTTTTACGAGGTTGGAAGAAGAATTGGTATTGCAGAAATAATAAAATACACAAAACTTTTTGGGCTTGGTCAAAAAACAGGAATTGAACTTTCTGGAGAAGCTACTGGAACAATAGCAGGGTATGATCCAAATTCTGAAGATGGACTTAAGAGCCCTTGGTATTTAGGTGATACGCTTTCTGCTTCAATAGGTCAATCTGGAAATTCCTTTACACCTGTCCAACTTGCAAATTATATTTCAACCATTGCAAATGGTGGAAAATTAAATAAAATAACACTAATAAAATCTATTGAAAATGAAACTCAAGGTACTAGCGTTTCACTTGATGAAATAAATAAGTATGCAAGTGAATATACAGGTGTAAATTTTGAAGAAAGAGACTTATATATAAACTCTGAATATATTAATTCTATAAAGAAAGGTATGCTTTCTGTTACAACTGATACAGGTGGAACTGCAAATATAGTATTTAAAAATAGTAATATACAAGTTGCTGGTAAAACTGGTACTGCTCAAGTTCCAAGCGGAAATAATAATGGAATATTTGTTGGATTTGCACCTTATGATAATCCAAAAATTGCAGTTGTCGCAGTAATTGAACATGGCGGAGAAGGAACATATACAGCAAATGTTGTAAAGCCAATAATGGAGGAATATTTTAATATTCTTACTGAAAATAAAAATAATGAAAAAGAACAAAATGTAACTAAACAAAATATTAAGTTTTAAAAGTTAATGGTATACTTAAGTAAAGTGTGCCATTATTTTTTTTGTAAAAAATATGATAATAAAATATTATATATATTAAAATTTTATATATTAATAAATATTTATAGTTGTTTAAAATAAGTAATATATTGATTTTTAAGCAAAATTATGTTATTATATGGTATAAATATAAACAATTTAAAGGAGAAATTTATGGAGAAAATATCAATTATAGTTCCTTGTTATAATGAAGAACAGGCATTACCTAATTTTTTTATTGAGATAAATAAAGTAATTAAAGATATGGATTATGTAGAATTTGAATTATTATTTGTAAATGATGGAAGTAAAGATAAAACATTAGAAATAATAAGAAAATATGCAAATGAAAATAAATATGTAAGGTATTTATCATTTTCAAGAAATTTTGGTAAAGAGGCAGCAATGCTTGCTGGGTTTAAAGAGGCAACAGGAGATTATATAGCAACAATAGATGCAGATCTACAAGATCCGCCACAATTATTAAAAGAAATGTATAGAATAATAAAAGAAGAAGGATATGACTCAGTAGCTACAAGAAGAAAAAATAGAAAAGGTGAAAATATAATTAAAACAATATGCTCTAAATTATATTATAAAATAATAAATAAGATGGTTAATGTAAAAATTGTAGATGGATCAAGAAATTATAGACTTATGACTAGACAAATGCTAGATAGTATACTTGAAATGTCAGAATATAATAGATATTTAAATGGAATTTATGCTTTTGTAGGCTATGATACAAAATGGATAGATTTTGAAAATCAAGAAAGAATTGCAGGAAAATCTAAATTTTCGTTTTTTAAATTATGTTCTTACGCAATAGAGGCAATAACTTCTTTTTCGACTGCACCATTAAAAATGGCATCATTTACAGGCTTTTTATTTTGTATAATAGCAATTATTATGATAGCATTCATAATTGTAAAAACATTAATATATGGTGACCCTACATCTGGATGGCCATCTCTTGTGTGTATTATATTTATGCTTAGTGGTATTCAATTATTTTTCCTTGGAATTATAGGTGAATATTTGTCAAAATCATATTTGGAAGTAAAGAAAAGACCAGTTTATTTTATAAAAGAAACTGAAAAGGATCTTAATAAAAAGAAATAAATTTACATATAAAGCTAATTTTATATTATTTAAAATTAGCTTTATATTTATGTTAACGTTAACTGATTTTGTAGTTTTTTTTGAAAAAAGGTTTAAAAATATAAAATGATATGATATAATCCAAACAGGTGATAATATGAAATATGAAATTATAAAAAATATTAACCCTAATATATATAGAGGGTATGATATACGTGGAATATATGGTAATGATTTAGATGAAAATATAGCTTATACAATAGGGCTTGCATATGCAAAATATATTAAAAATAATGGTTATACTAAGTGTGTTATAGGAAGAGATAATAGGAGTTCATCTATGCCTTTATTTAAAGCTCTAGTACAAGGTATAATTGAAGGAGAAAATATAGAAGTAATAGATATAGGGCTTTGTACTACGCCAATGTATTATTACGCTCAAATTTTTCTAAATGACGGAAAAAATATTATGCCTGGTATTATGATTACTGCAAGCCATAATCCAAAAGAGTATAATGGACTTAAAATATCTTTTAATGACTTTGGAAATGCTTGTGGAGATATGATACAAGATTTTAGAAAATTTGTTGAAGAAAATTCAAAATCAGAAAAAAATAATAATGAAGTAAAAGGTAATATAATAAAAGAAGATATAAAAGATGGATATTTAAATTTAATAAAAGATTCTATTAAACTTGGAAATAGAAAGATAAAAGTGGTTGTTGATACTGCAAATGGTACTGCATCCATAATTGCAAAAGATGTATTTGATATGTTTAAAGATAAAGTTGAATTAATTCCGTTATATATGGAGTCTGATTCTAATTTTCCAAATCATCATCCAGATCCAAGTGTTGAAGAAAATAATGCAGATCTTAAAAAAGCTGTATTGGAAAATAAAGCAGATCTTGGTATAGGTATTGATGGAGATGGAGATAGAGTTGGAATAATCGATGAAAATGGAAAAATGGTATTTATTGATTATTATGCAATAATTATTTGGAGAAATATAATGGATAAAGTATCAAATAAAAAGGCTTTATTTGATGTTAAATGTACAAAATCTTTAGCAGATGAGATTATAAAACTTGGTGGAGAACCTGTATGCTATAGAACAGGTAATTCATATATGAAAGCTAAAATGAAAGAAGGAGATTTCTCTTTTGGAAGTGAACTTTCAGGTCATGTTTTCTTTAGGGATAAATGGCCAAATATTGATGATGGACTTTATGCAGGATTAAGGCTTATTGAAATATTATCAAATACTGATAAGTCTGTAAGTGGATTATTAGAAGGAATAAATAAATATTATTCTACACCTGAAATAAAATTTGTATCTAGTGATGACGAAAAATTTAAAGTTATAGAAAAAATAAAAGAATATTGTGTTAATAAAGGATATAAAATAAATGATATTGATGGTGTTAGAGCTGAATTTGATAATGGTTGGGCTCTAGTTAGAGCATCAAATACAGGACCTAATATTACTGCTAGATTTGAGGGTAAAACTAAAGAAGATATGAAGAAAATTCAAGATGAGTTTATGAAATTACTAAATATATAATATAAAAAAATTAAATATTTTAAGAAAGGATTAATTATATATGAAAAAGATTTTAGTTATTGGTCAAGATGGAATGCTTGGAGGAGAGTTATACGAAAGATTATCTAATAATAAAGAATATGATGTATATAAAACAACTATTGAAACTTTAGATATATGTAATAAACAAGATGTGATAAACGAAGTTAAAAAAATAAATCCATATTATATAATAAATTGCGCAGCATATACAAATGTTGATGGTTGTGAAACAAATTTTGATTTAGCAAATTCAGTAAACGGAATTGCCTTAGAAAATATTGCAGAAGCTACTAACTTAGTAGATGCTACTTTAATACAAATTAGTACTGATTATGTTTTTGATGGAAAATTAGATATCTCAGAAGAATATACTGAAGATATGCCTGCAAATCCAGTGAGTGCTTATGGGAAAACAAAATATTTAGGTGAACAAAATGCCATGAAGGCTAATAAATACTATATTTTAAGAACAGCGTGGTTATATGGACTAAGAGGAAAAAACTTCGTTAAAACAATGCTTAAATTATCTGAAACAAAAGATGAAATAAGTGTTGTAAATGATCAACATGGCAGTCCAACTTCTACTACAAGTCTTTGTGAAATTATAGAACAAATTCTAGAAAAAGAACCAAAGTATGGTATATATCATTCAACAAATGAAGGATTTACTGTATGGAGTGATTTTACAAAAAAGATATTTGAATTTGCAAATGTATCTACAAAAGTTATACCTATAACTTCTAAACAGTATAAAGAAATGTATCCAAATTCTAGTGATAGACCAGCAAATAGTAAATTACTAAAAAATAAATTACATAGTGTTGGAATCTATCCAAAAAATTGGGAGGATGCATTAAAAGAGTATTTAAAGGAGGAATTAAAATAATGAAAGGAATTATTTTAGCTGGTGGAAGCGGCACAAGATTATATCCTGTTACTTTAGCAGTTTCAAAACAAATGTTACCTGTATATGATAAACCAATGATATATTATCCATTATCAACATTAATGCAAGCTGGTATAAGAGAGGTATTAATTATATCTACACCTGTGCATTTGCCTATGTTTGAAATGTTACTAGGAGATGGTTCTGAGCTTGGCATGAGTCTTTCATATAAAGTACAAGAAAAGCCAGTTGGACTTGCAGATGCTTTTAGATTGGGTGCTGATTTTATTGGTAATGATAATGTTGCATTAATATTAGGAGACAATATGATCTATGGTCCTGGACTTGAAGATATGTTAAAAGATGCAGGAAATCTAAAAGAGGGTGGAGTAATTTTTGGATATGAAGTCTCTGATCCTACTTCTTATGGAGTTGTTGAAATAGATAAAAATGGTAATGCTATATCAATAGAAGAAAAGCCAAAAATTCCAAAATCAAACTTGGCTGTTCCAGGGTTGTATTTTTATGATAATGATGTAGTTAAAATTGCAAAAGAAATTAAACCATCAGCGAGAGGAGAATTAGAAATTACAGATGTAAACAGAGTATATATGGAAGAAGGCAAACTTAAAGTTATACCTCTAGGACGTGGATTTGCTTGGTTTGATACAGGAACTGCAGATAGACTTAATGATGCTGCCGATTTTGTAAAAGCAATTGAATTAAGACAAGGAATACAAATTGCGTGTTTAGAAGAAATAGCTTATAAAAATAAATGGATTGATAAAACTAAAGCTTTAGAATTTGCAGATAAATATAAAAAGACTGAGTATGGTAAATATATTAAAAGAATAGTAGGTGAATAATTTAATGGGAAAATTTAAAAAAACTGATACTAGTATTGAGGGAGTATATATTATTGAACCAACAGTTTTTGGCGATAGTAGAGGGTATTTTATGGAAACATATAGTGAAAGTGAGTTCGCTGAAATTGGAATAACAAATAAATTTGTTCAAGACAATCAATCTAAATCCAAGAAAGGTGTTTTAAGAGGTCTTCATTTTCAAAAAGAAAATTCACAAGCAAAACTTGTAAGGTGTCTAAAAGGTAAAGTTTTTGATGTGGCTGTTGATTTAAGACCAAATAGTAAAACTTATGGTAAATGGGAAGGTGTGATTCTTTCTGAAGAAAATAAAAAAATGTTTATGATACCAAGAGGATTTGCTCATGGATTTTTAGTACTATCTGATGAAGCAGAATTTGCATATAAATGTGATGATGTATATAATCATGAATCTGAGGGTGGACTTAAATGGAATGATCCAGATGTAGGTATTAATTGGCCTATGGATAATATTTCTAAAGAAGAACTTTTAACATCTGAGAAAGATGCTAAATGGCCATCTTTACAAGAATTAAAAAAGTCAGATTTATTTAAAAATCTAAAATAAATGGAGGAAATTAAATGAAAAATATATTAATAACAGGTGGAGCAGGATTTATTGGATCAAATTTTGTAAATTATATGGTAGAAAAATATAAAGATAAATATACATATGTTGTATATGATAAAATGACATATGCTGCAAATATTGATAATTTAAAACCATCGGAAGGTAAATATGAATTTGTAAAAGCAGATATTTGTGATATTGATAAAGTAGAAGAAACCTTAAAAAAGTATAACATCGATGCGGTAGTTCATTTTGCTGCTGAATCTCATGTTGATAATAGTATTAAAAGGCCACTTACATTTACTGAAAATAATGTATTGGGAACTAACTCTTTAATTGAAGCATGCAAAAGAGTATGGGGAGAAGGCTCTGAAAATAGATTTGTTCATGTTTCTACTGATGAAGTTTATGGAACTTTAAAAGATGGTGATGATATGTTTGTAGAGACATTACCACTTGCACCTAATAGTCCATATTCTGCTTCAAAAGCAGGATCTGATTTAGTTGTAAGAGCATACGGTGAAACTTTTAAAATGAATGTTTGTATAACAAGATGTTCAAATAATTATGGACCTAATCAGCATGAAGAAAAGTTAATTCCGTTAATGATAAAAAAAGCAAAAGCAGGTGAAAAATTACCTATATATGGGACAGGCAATAACATAAGAGATTGGTTATTTGTTAAGGATCATTGTATTGCAATTGATACTGTACTTCATAAAGGTGTTAAAGGTGAGATATATAACGTTGGTGGAAATAACGAAAAAACTAACTTAGAGATTGTAAAAACAATATTAAAACAACTTGGAAAATCAGAGGATTTAATTAGTTTTGTTGAAGATAGAAAAGGGCATGATTATAGATATGCTATTAATTCTTCTAAAATAAAAAGAGAACTTGGATGGGAGCCATCAGTTACAGTTGAAGAAGGATTAAGACAGACAATTGAATGGTATGAGAATAAAGAATATTAGTAAATACTATAAAAACATATAAATTATTAACGATTTATATGTTTTTTTGTTGAAAAAAAATAATACTAATGATATAATTGTACCATACTTATATCATAATATTAAAGGGGAATAGAAATGGAATTTATAAAAACATTGATTAAGAATAGAAAACTAGTTGCTCAACTAGGGAAAAATGATTTTAAAAATAGATTTGCGGGTACAAGTCTAGGAGCCATATGGGGCTTTGTTTCTCCATTTATATTTATGCTTACTTATGTTATTGTTTTTCAATATATATTAAAAACTGGTAGTGCTGGTAATTATCCTTATGTTGTTTGGTTCTTACCAGGTATGTCCATGTGGATGTTAATAAATGACAGCATTTTAAATGCAAGTGGTTCTATAAGAAATTATAGTTATTTAGTAAAAAAAGTAGTTTTTCCTGTTGATATAATTCCTGTTATATCATTAACATCTGCAGGTATTGTAGGAATATTTCTATTTATAATATCAATTGTTGTATGTGCTATATATGGATATATTATAAATGTAATAGAATTAATATATTTACTTATAGCAGTATATGCTCTTATAATTTCTATAACTAGGCTAACCTCTGCAATTTGTACTTTGGTTCCTGACTTTGTACAACTTTTGGGTGTGCTTATGCAACTTTTATTTTGGTTTACTCCAATTATTTGGAATATATCAATGCTACAAGGTCATCAACTATTATATAAGATAGTAAGTTGTATGCCATTTACTTATTTAGTAAATGGATTTAGATGTGCTTTTACAGGTGAAACACATATATTAGCAATGCATGGAATACCAACTATAATATTTTGGATTTTTGTATTCATAATATTTATATGGAGTAATTATGTATTTAAGAAAAATAAAAAAGATTTTGCAGATGTATTATAAGGAGAGCAACCATGGAAAAAATTGATATACTTCTTGCTACATATAATGGAAAAAAGTATATAGGTGAATTAATAAATTCTATAATAAATCAAACATATATCAACTTTAGATTATTAGTATGTGATGATTGCTCTACGGATAATACAGTATCAATAATAGAAGATTATATAAAAAAAGATAATAGAATTGAGTTATATAAAAATTCTAAAAATATAGGCTCAAATAAAACTTTTGAATTTTTGTTATCTAAAGTTGAAAATAAATATTTTATGTTTGCTGATCAAGATGATATATGGAATAAAGATAAAATAGAATTAACATATAACAAACTAATTGAAGAAAAAGCAGATTTAGTATTTACAGATTTAGAAGTTGTTGATGAAAAATTGATTACTATAAATAAATCGTTTAATAGATTAAAAAATTATAATCGTAAAATAAAAAAATGCATAAATAATGGTTATGACTTAGAAGTATTATATAATACTATTACAGGATGTACTATACTTTCAAAAAAAAGTTGGATTATAAACTTTCTTCCATTTCCAAATAATAAAAATA
Source organism: uncultured Clostridia bacterium (assembly GCA_947626975.1). Lineage (GTDB taxonomy): Bacteria > Bacillota > Clostridia > TANB77 > CAG-465 > CAG-465. The sequence goes on along the minus strand of CANQUF010000001.1, from coordinate 53,413 downwards.
TTTTATATGACTATTGGATAGGACTTATTGTAGCTTTAAAAGGTAAAGTAGTATATTTAGATATACCAACTATAAAGTATAGACAACATTCAAATAATCAAGTAGGCTCATCTAGATATGTTGATAAATTAAGTGATTTTGACAGCGTAAGGGAGCATTTAATAAATTTAAGAATTAATAATTTTTCTACTTTTATTGAAAATAGTAATTTATTTACAAATTATCAAAATGAACTTAATAAAAAATATTTACAATACTATTTAAATATAAAAGATAAAAAATATATGAACTTTAAAGGATTAATAACTTTTAATAAAATATATAAAAATGAAAGAATTTTATTATATTTAGCTTTATTTTTTATATTTAATTTTCCTATTTTAGTTAAGCCACTATATAAAATAAGATCATTAATAAAAAGGGTGTGATAAATAAAAATGGCAAAAGATATAAAAATCAAAAATAATAAAGAAAAACCAGTAATTTGTATAACTAATTTAAATAAAGAGTACAAAATGTATAATAGAAAGTTAGATAGGCTAATAGAAACTGTAATTCCGGCAGTCTCTAGACATAGTACATTTAATGCGATTCAAGATTTAAATTTAAACATAAATAAAGGAGAAGTTGTAGGAATACTTGGGAAAAATGGTGCTGGTAAATCTACACTTTTAAAAATGATTACTGGAGTAGTAACTCCAACATCTGGTAATATAGAAGTAAATGGGAAAATAAGTTCTTTACTAGAGCTAGGTACAGCTTTTAATCCTGAACTTACAGGATATGAAAATATATATCAAAATGGTTTAGTTATGGGCCTTACAATGGAACAAGTAAAACAAACAGAAAAAGAAATTATAGAGTTTGCTGATATAGGTGAACATTTATATCAGCCAGTAAAAACCTATTCGTCAGGTATGTTTGCACGTTTAGCATTTGCCTGTGCTATAAATGTAGATCCTGAAGTTTTAATAGTCGACGAAGTTTTATCTGTAGGTGATATGGCTTTTCAATTAAAGTGTTTTAAAAAATTTGAAGAATTTAAGAAAAAAGGAAAAACAATACTTTTTGTTACTCATAATATAGTAGATGTAATAAAAAATTGCAATAGGGCTATTATAATTTCATCTGGAAGAAAGATATATGATGGAGATGTAAAACAAGGTGTAGATAAATATAAAAAAATAATTGTAGGACTTGATAAAAAACAAATTGATGAACAGGAAAAAGAAGAAAAAGAACTAAATGTTATAAAAGAAGAGAAGAGAAAAGAAAAAAAAGGTGAGGTTTGGAAAGAACATTTCACTCTTAATTCTGATGAGCTTGTATATGGTAACGGGAAGGCTGAAATAATAGATTATGGTATATTTGATGTTAATAATAATTTTTTGACTACAATAAATAATAATGATGAAGTAGTTATTAAAATGAAAGTTAAGTTTATTGAGCAAATAGATGAGCCAATATTTGCAATGTCAATTAAAGATTTTAAAGGGCTAGAATTATGTGGTGCAAATACTTTTGCATATAAAAAAATTACAGGAACTTATGAAAAGGGAGATATTGTTATTGTTGAGTTTAAACAAGTATTACCATTAGCTCCAGATAAGTATACATTATCATTTGGATGTACAAAATTGGATCATAACGGTAATCTTGAAGTTTTTCAAAGAAAATATGATGTTATGTTTGTAGAAGTCCTAGCAAATAGAGATTGTTTAGGTGTATTTGATATAAAAACACAGATAGAACTAAAAAAGGGGATAAATAATGAAAATAAACTATGATTATTATAATGGAGAAGATTCATATTGTGATGGTGAAGTAGAAAAAGATATAATGAAATATTCTGAAAATTTTTCTAGAGATAAATATAATGATATATTATCTAATGATATGAGATGGCCTGTTTTTTATCATTTTACATATATAAGAGAAAATATATTAAATTGGTATCCATTTAAGAAAAATTCTGATATTCTTGAAATTGGAGCTGGAATGGGTGCTATTACTGGAGTACTTTGTAAAAAAGCAAAATCTGTTACTTCAATTGAGCTTTCTAAGCAGAGGGCAAGTGTTATTGCTTCTAAACATAAAAAATGTGATAATTTAGAAATTATTGTAGGTAATTTGAATGATATAAAATTTGACAAAAAATTTGATTATATTACTCTTATTGGGGTTTTAGAATATGCTAATTTATTTACTAAATCAGATAATCCTTTTGATGAATTTTTAACTAATATTAAAAAGCTATTAAAACCTGATGGAAAGCTTTTAATTGCAATTGAAAATAAATTTGGTATTAAATATTTTGCAGGTGCAGTTGAAGATCATACAAGTATAAAATATGATGGTATTGTTGGATATAGTAACAAAAAAGGGCCTATTACATTTGGAAAAAAAGAAATTCAGGATCTACTTACTAGAAATGGATTATCAAATGTTAGATTTTATTATCCTCTTCCAGATTATAAATTACCAAATGTTATATTTTCTGATGAATGTTTGCCACTAGAAGAAGATATAGATAATTTATATTCTCCATATTATTATGATAATACAATACTAAATTTTGAAGAAAAAAAAGCATATAAAGAGTTAATTAAAGAAAATAAATTTGACTTTTTTGCTAATTCTTTTTTCATTGAATGTAGTGAAGATAAGTTAAAAAATGAAATTGATTTTGCAGTATTCAATAGTAAGGCTAATTTAAACGATTTATATATGATTACGAAAACAAGTAATGGAGTATATGAAAAAGAAAAATTGGATTTGTTTAAAGATAAAAAAAGAGAAAAAATTAATATAACAAATTCTGGTGAACTTAAAAAAGAATTAAAACTTGGTGAAAAAGGAGAAAATGAGAATCTTTGTAGATTTTTTTCTAACAGATATATGACACAAGAAGAAAATATTGCAAATTTAAATAATTCCGTTTGTAAATTAACTAATGAGTCAAAGTTATTAAAGGAAGAATTAGAGAAAATATATCATTCAAGAACATGGAGATATACAAATATAATAAGAAAAATTAACAAGAAAATAAAAAAATAAAGAAATTAAAAAGAAAAGAGGTTTTTTATGAGTGAGTATAAAAAATTATTTACATCTGAAGCAGTATCAATCGGACATCCTGATCATGTATGTGATATGATATCAGACTCAATACTTGATGCTTGTTTAAAAGAAGATAAATATTCTAGAGTTGCATGTGAAACAATGGCAAAAGATGATTTTATTATTCTTTCAGGTGAAATTACAACAAAAGCAAATATAAATGTAGAAGAAATTGTAAAAAAAACTATTAAAAGTATAGGATATACATATACTCCAAGAGTATTAAATTTATTACAAAAACAATCACAAGATATTGCACTTGGTACAAATGATGATGTTGGTGGAGCAGGTGATCAAGGTATAATGTTTGGATATGCAAATACTGAAACACCACAATTTATGCCTCTAGCTATTACTATGGCACATGAACTTGTTAAACTTGCTACAGTACTAAGAAAATCTGGAAAATTTGAATGGGCAGGTCCTGATATGAAATCTCAAGTAACATTAGATTATACATCAAAAAAAGTAAGAATTGATACAATGTTAATGTCTATTCAACATGATAGTAATTATAATGAGGACAAGTTTAAAAAATATATTATCGAACACATTATGAAGGTTATTGCTAGAAAATATAATTTAAATGAAGATTTTAAAATACTTATTAATCCTACTGGAAGATTTGTTATTGGGGGACCAGAGGGAGATGCTGGTCTTACAGGAAGGAAAATAATAGTTGATACATATGGCGGATATGCTCCACATGGGGGCGGTGCTTTCTCTGGAAAAGATCCTACTAAAGTTGATCGTTCTGCTGCATATATGGCAAGATACTTAGCTAAGAATATAGTTGCGTCAAAAATTGCAGACGAATGTCTAATTCAACTTTCTTATGCAATTGGGGTAGCACAGCCAATTTCGATAAGTGTAAATTGTAAAGGAACTAATAAAGTGGAAGAGGCCAAAATAATTAAATCAATATATGATAACTTTGATTTATCTCCAAAGGGAATAATTGAAAAACTTAATTTACGTACACCTATTTACACTAATTCTTGTAATGGTGGGCATTTTGGAAGAAAATATTTAGATGATAAAGAAGAAATTGAGTGTTATTGGGAAAAACTTGATAGTGTGGATATTTTTAAAAATATTAAATAAATATAATTTATGTAGGTGTTATATATGAAATTGTTAAAGAAATTATTTTATTACTTAAAGAATTATGGAATAAAAGAGACAATTAGAAAAGTCATCAGGAAAATAAAAATTTTTAAAACATATTCTAGATTTAATGTAGACTATAAAACATGGATTAAAAACAATGAACCTAATAATAATCAATTAAAGAAACAAGTTAACTATAAATTTAAATATACTCCTAAAATTAGCATTTTAGTACCAATGTATAATACAAATGAAAAATTCTTTGCTGAATTAATAGAAAGTTTAAAAAATCAAACATACAGCAATTTTGAAGTGTGTTTAGCAGATGGTAGTGAAAAAGAAAACGAATTGTTAAAAAAGTACTTTGAGAATGATAATAGGTTTGTATATAAATTTTTAGGAGTTAATAAAGGAATATCAGAGAATACGAATGAAGCTTTAAAACTAGCTACAGGAGAATATATTGCATTGCTAGATCATGATGATTTATTGCCTAAATTTTCTTTATTTGAAGTGGTACAAACTATAAACAATAATCCTGGTGTAGAATTTATATATTCTGATGAGGATATAATAGATTCTAAGTATGTAAGAAAAAATCCACATTTTAAGCCAGATTTTTCACCAGATACTTTAAGAAGTTATAATTATATATGTCATTTTAGTATATTTAAAAAGACTTTATTAGATAAAATTGGTAATTTTAGAAGTAAATACGATGGTGCACAAGATTATGATATAATATTAAGAGCAACTGAGAGTACAAATAATATAGTTCATATTCCTAAGATTTTATATCATTGGAGAGCGCATGAGAATTCAACTTCAAAAAATACTGACTCTAAATCTTATGCTTTTATTGCAGGGAAAAATGCAATAGAAGATCAACTTAAAAGACTTAATATAAAAGGAAGTGTTGAGTTACTTGAAGTTCCAGGTACATATAAAGTAAATTATGATATTGTTGGAGCTCCTTTAGTTAGTATTATAATTCCTAACAAAGATTCTTTGGAGGATTTAAAAAAATGTTTACATTCAATTTTTAAATCATCATACAAAAATTATGAAATTATAATTGTAGAAAATAATAGTGAAAAAGATGATATTTTTGAATATTATAATTCATTACAAAAGTATCAAAATGTACAAGTTGTAAATTATAAAGAAAAAGAATTTAATTTTTCTAAAATAAATAATTTTGGTAGAAAATTTGCTAAAGGTGAGTATATATTATTATTAAATAATGATGTTGAAATTATAACTAAAAATTGGATTGAAGAAATGCTTGGAATTTGTCAACAAAACAATGTAGGAATTGTAGGTGCAAAATTATTATATTATGATAATACAGTACAGCATGCTGGAGTAATAATTGGTATAGGAGGAGTAGCAGGACATATTCATAAAAACATAAAAGATAATGATCCGGGGTATTTTTCAAGAGCAAATATCATCAATAATTTCTCTGCAGTTACTGCAGCATGTTTATTAGTAAAATCTAAAGTGTATGATCAGGTAAATGGTCTGGATACAGATTTTAAAGTAGCATTTAATGATGTTGATTTTTGTATGAAAGTAAGGGAAAAAGGGTATTTAGTTGTATATACACCTTTTGCAAAATTATATCATTATGAATCAAAAACTAGGGGAAATGAAGATACTCCTGAAAAAAGAAAAAGATTTGCTAGTGAAATAGAATTATTTAAGAATAAATGGGAAAAACAATTAAATGATGGAGATCCATATTTTAATAAAAATTTTAGATTAGATAGCTATTTATTTGTAATTGATGTTGGTAAAAAATATTAATTATTAAATTTTATACAAGGAGGTAGTATATTGAAGTTAAACTTAAGCTATATTACACAGAAAAATGAAGAATCTGATATAAATAGTAATGAAAAAAGCATATTAGATTGCATAAATAATTGTACAAATAGTGAGTATGAAGAAATATTAAAGAAATATCCTGATATAGAGAAAATTTATGCTTTATCAGATTATAGAAGAAATATTGTAAATTGGTATGATTTTAATCCAAAATGTTCTATTTTAGAAATAGGTGCTAATTTTGGTGAAATTACTGGAGAGTTATGTGATAAGCTGGATAAAGTTGTGGCAATTGAACCTTCAATAGATAAAGCTAAGGCAATTGCTAAAAGATATGAAGATAAACTGAATTTAGAAATAATAGTAGGTGATGTTGATAGTATAACATTAGATGAAAAATTTGATTATATTCTTTTATATAGACTAGAATTATTACCATTTTTAAAAAAATTTACAAAAAAAACAACTATAATTTTACTTGCAACTGATAATAGATTTGGAATTACGTATTTTGCTGGCTCAAAGTATGAAGAGCTAAATTTATATGAATCAATACTTAGTAATGATACAATAATATTTAGTAAGTACGAAATAGAAAACAAATTAAAGGAACTTGGACTTTTAAATTATAAATTTTACTATCCTTTCCCAAATTATAAAATACCAAATGTTATTTTTTCAGATGAATATATTCCAAGTGAAACTTCTACTAAACTTATGTATAATGTTTTATATACTAAAGGTAGTGTAGTAACATTTGATGAGTTAAGAGCATTAAAGCAAATAACTAAAAATAAACAATTACCTTTTTTTTCTAATTCTTATTTAATTGAAATTGGTGCAAGCAATGATACTAATTTATCCAAAGTGAAATTTGTAAGTTATAATAATAATAGAAAGAAACAATACCAATTATTAACAAAGATATATTCAAATATAGTAATAAAGAATAACATTAACGAATGTTCAAAAAATCATCTTATAAATATAGATAAAAATACAAAAGAATTAAAAAAATTGAACTTCAATATTGCAGATTACTTGGATAGTAATAAGATAATTAGTCCTTATATAAGTGGTGATACATTAGATAAAATAATAGTAAAAAAAATATTAAACAAACAATTCGAAGATGTTTATAAAATAATTGATTTATGGTATAAAGAAATAAAGTTAAAATTACAAAACTCTGAAAGATATAGACTAAATGAAAATATTTTATTAGATGATAAAGAAAATTATGAAAATTTAATAATTTTAAAAAATTGTTATATAGATTTAGTTTTTGAAAATACTTTTATCAATGATGAAAAATTTGTTTTTTTTGATCAAGAGTGGTGTTTTACTGGAATTCCTCTAGAATTTATAATTTATAGAGCAATAAGAAATCTTTATTCTTATAATATTGAAATTCAGAGTGTAATTTCAAAAGAAGAAATGTTTTATAGATATAATATTACTCAATATATTAAATTATTTGATAAAATTGAAAAATATATTCAAAGTCAAATTGTAGATAGTACAATGCAATATATAAATAAAAATTCTTTAGAAAATTTATATGATACAAATTACGTTAGTGTATTAAAGGGAAAATTGGAAGATTATGAATTAAATAATATTAGGCAAAACGAATATATAAAATTATTAGAAAGTGATAACAAAAAAAAGCAAGACTATATAAAAACTTTAGAATTAGAAAAAATAACAAATAATAATATAAAATTCGGAAAATTGTTTCCATTAAATAGTAAAAGAAGAAATTTCGTAAAAAAAATATTTAGAAATAAAGTTGAAAAGTTACATTCAGAGAAATATATATATGAAAAATGGATAAAGAAAAATGAGCCTAATCCTATTGAAATTAGTAAACAAAAGGAAGAAAAAATTTTTTTTAAACCTAAAATTAGTATTGTAGTACCTTTATACAATACTCCCAAAAAGTTTTTAAAAGAATTAATTGACTGCATGTTTGAACAAACTTATTCTAATTGGGAATTGTGTCTTGCAGATGGTAGTCCTAAACCATTAGAGTTTGCTAAAAAATTTTTTAAAGGAGATTCAAGAATTAAATATACTGTTATTTCTGAAAATAAAGGTATTTCTGGGAATACTAATGAGGCATTAAAACTTGCAACAGGAGATTATATTGGACTTTTAGATCATGACGACCTATTGCCAAAATTTTCTTTGTATGAGGTAGCTAAAGCAATAAATGATAATCCTTATGTTGAATTTATATATACTGATGAAGATAAATTTGAAAATAGTCTTTCAAATAGATTTGGAGTATTTTTCAAACCAGACTTTTCACCTTATACTTTAAATAGTGCTAATTATATTTGTCATTTTAGTATATTTAAGAAAGATTTATTAGAAAAAATAGGTGGATTTAGGAGTGAATATGATGGAAGTCAGGATTATGATATAGTTTGCAGAGCAGTGGAAAATACAAAAAATATCATTCATATTCCTAAAGTTTTATACCATTGGCGTTCACATATTAATTCAACTGCTCAAAATGCTGATTCTAAACCATACGCGTATGAAATTGGTAAGAAAGTAATAAAAGATCATATAATGAGAAGCCTAAATACAGAAGTAGAAGTAACTGATGGTTTATCTCCGGGAAGCTATGATATAACTTATAAGGTGAAAGGAAATCCAAAAGTTAGTATAATAATAGATGGACTTAACACAAGTGTAGATGATATTAAAAAGATTATTCAAAAAATAAAAATATCTAAATATTCTAATTTGGAATTAGTGCTTATTACTGATTTTAAATCACAAAACTTTGATGTAGATAAAATAATTCTTGGAGATAAAAATATAATATGTAGTTATAATAAAGCTATAAATAATAGTACAGGAGATTATTTTATAATTTTTGATAATGAATTATTAGAAATAGATGATGAATTATTTATTGAAAATTTATTAGGAATATGTCAAGATCCAAGTGTTGGAATTGTTGGAACTAAGTTGTATAATTCACAAAATTTAGTTGAACATTGTGGTATAGTATTAGGTATGAATGGAGTAGGTGATTTTATATATAAAGGTGTATCTAAAGATATAGGAACATATATGCAAAGGCTTGAGATAATACATAATTTGTCATGCGTCTATATAAAATATGCTATGATTGATAGAAATGTATATAATGCAATTAATGGATTTACTGAAGATTTTGAAGGTTTGTTAACAAGTATAGATACTTGTTTAAAAATATTAGATATAGAAAAACAAGTTGTTATAAATCCTATGGTATCATTTTGTATAGAAGAATTATCTATTATAGGAGAAAACTATAAAAATGATGAAGAATTTATAAAAAAATGGGAAAAATATTACGATAAAGGTGATATATTCTTTAGTCCAAATTTAAGTAAAAAAAATACAGGATTATCAATTAAATTTGATTAAGAAAAGGAGAGTATATGAAAAATATAGATATAGTTGTACCAATATATAATGCATATGAATATACATCTGATTGTATAAAAAGTATAATTAAAAACACAGATTTAAAGAAAAATAATTTACTTTTAATAAATGATAAAAGCCCTGATAAAAATATACTTCCAATGCTTACTAAGTACAAGTCTGATTATGAAAATTTAAATATTATAGTACTTGAAAATAAAGAAAATATGGGATTTGTTAAAACAGTAAATAGAGGAATGCAATATTCTAAAAACGATGTTATATTATTAAATAGTGATACTGAGGTAACGAAAAATTGGATTGAAAAAATATGTAAATGTGCATATTCAAATAGATATATAGCAACAGTTACACCTTTAACTAATAATGGGACTATTGCTTCAGTACCAAATTTTGGGGTGGATAATGAATTACCGGACAACATGACATTAGATGAATATGCTAATATGGTAGAAAAAATTTCGATTTCTAGATATCCACAATTAACTACTGGTAATGGATTTTGTATGTTTATAAAGAGAGACGTTATTGATGAAATAGGACTATTTGATGATGAAACGTTTGGTAAAGGATATGGAGAAGAAAATGATTTTTGTTATAGAGCATTAGATCATGGATATACTAATGTTTTGTGTGATAATACATTTATTTTTCATAAAGGTACTCAAAGTTTTAAAAAAGAAAACTTAACTTCTACTAGAGCTGCATTAATTAAGGAACATATGGAATTATTGAGAAAAAAACATCCTATATATGTTCAAAAAACTGACAATTTTTTGGGATTAAATCCAATAAGTGATATACAAGAAAATATAAATTTTAATATTTTATTATATAATAACAAAAAAATATTATATTTAGTAAATGAATGGGAAGAAAATATGGAAATGACAGGTGGGACATCTCTTCATTTAAAAGATATTATTAATTCAAATTTAAATAATAATATTGCAAGTTTTGTGTTAGTACCTAATAAATATGACTTGTCTAGATTTGATTTATATCTGTATGTAAAAAAATTTAAAAAAAAGATTGCAAGTTATAGCACAGATATAAATTATTATGGGCAAATAAATTATACAAATAATACATATAAAGATATTGTACGAAATATATTTGAATGTTTTAACATTGATATATTACATGTTCATCATTTTTTATTTCAAACTTTTGATGCTATAGATATAGCAAAAGAATTAAACATATATTCAGTAATTACTCTACATGATTTATATATGATATGTCCTTCTATTAATATGGTATATAAGGAAAAATTTTGTGAGTATGATAAGGAAAAAGATTGCTTAAGATGTTTAAAAATGAGGTTTGGTGTCAATAGTAATATATTAAAAAATTGGCAAAATATTTGTAGAGAAGTTTTAAGAAAATTTGATAGAATTTTGCTTCCATCTCAAAATACTAAGAATATGTTTAAAAAAGTATATAATGATTTGAATTTTGAAGTTGTAGAGCATGGTGTTGAAGTAAAAAATGTTAATTTTAAGAAAAATAATAGTAAAGATGAAAGAAAACAATTTAATATAGCTTTTGTCGGTGCTATGGCTATACATAAAGGTATCAATGTATTAAAAAATCTAATAATTAGAAATAAAAATTCAAATATAAAGATACATTTATTTGGTAAATCAAATGATAAATTTTTAAATACTAAACAAAAAAATTACATAAATCATGGAGAATATAGAAGAGGGGAATTACCTCAATTACTTGTAGATAACAATATAGATTTAGTATGTATTTTTACTACGTGGCCTGAGACATATTCATATACTTTAACTGAAAGTTATATGGCACATATACCTGTTTTAACTTTTAATATAGGTGCTGTTGGTGATAGAGTTAAAAACGATGATTTAGGATGGGTTATTGATATTAATTCTACTTATGAAGAAATACTTGAAAAAATTGCGAAAATATGTAATAATGAAGAAGAGTATTATAGTAAGAAAAATAATTTTAAAAAATATAAATATAAGACAATAGAAGAAATGCAGAAATATTATCAAAAATTATATGAGAATATAGAAAGTAAAAATAAGTATATTAATGTATATAAGTTTAATGATTACAAGAAGAATTATATAGAAACAGAATTTAAAAATTATAAATCACTATATGGACATGTTGTATATAAATATGAAAATATTAGAAGATCTAGAATATGGAAATTAGCTAAAAAAATAAAAAATAGAATAACTTAATTGAATTATATGTAAAAGGATTTATAGAATTATGAAAAAAATATTATTGATTATACCTGCTTATAATGAATCTAAAAACATTTTAAGTGTATATAAAAAAATTAAAGAATTTAATAAAAAAGAAAGCAAAGTAAAATTAGATTATATAATAATAAATGATGCTTCTACTGATAATACGTTAGAAATTTGTAAAAAGTATAGTATGAATGTAATTAATCTAATAAGTAATCTAGGAATTGGTGGTGCTGTTCAAACAGGATATCATTATGCATATCAAAATAATTATGACATTGCAATTCAATTTGATGGTGATGGGCAACATGATATAAATTATGTAAATGATATTTGTAAACCATTAATTAATGAAAATGTAGATATATGTATTGGTTCTAGGTATTTAGATAATGAATCTAGTAAATTTAAATCTACTTTTATGAGAAGGCTAGGAAAAAACATTATATCTATAATTATTAAAATATGTACTAGTAAAAAGATAACTGATCCTACCTCTGGATTTAGAGCAGTTAATAAAGAAATTATTAAATTATTTACTTTAGACTATCCAACTGATTATCCTGAACCTGAATCACTTGTTAATGTTATTAAAGAAGGTTATAATATTAAAGAAGTTCCTGTATCAATGAACGAAAGAGAAAATGGAAAATCTTCTATTAATTTTTTAAAAAGTATAGATTACATGATTAAGGTTTCTATTTCTATTATTATTGATAGTATGAGATTTAAGAAAAGAAGAAAATATAAGGAGGAATAATATGTCTATTACACTTAGAGTAGCTTTAATAATTATAACAGTGATATATTTATATCTAATTATAAGTTCAGTAAAAAAAAGGAAAATGCAATCTTCTATTGCTATTTTTTGGATTATAACAGGAATATTGTTAATGGTGGCTATATTAATACCTAATTTTATAGAATTAATATCTAATTTATTAGGATTTGAGCAAACCTCAAATATGATATTTTGTTTAACTATTTTTATTGCATTTGGTTTGATTTTTTCACTTACTATGATATTAACTAAGCAAGCAAATAGAACTATATTATTAATACAAGAAATTTCTATTTTGAAGGCGAAAATTTTAGCTTTGGAGGAGACTATAAATGACAAAAAAGAAGATAAGAAATAAAGTTTTGAATTTTTTTAATAAAGATAATTTTAAACTTATCAAAATAATTATATTGTTTTTAGTTGCCGTATTACTATCTTTTCTTATGGAGTTTTTTGTGATTTATAAAAAAAGTGGAGCTTTTAGTATAGACAGAATTATTATAATTGCAGGAGTTATATTATTTACCGGATTACATTTAATTTTTAGGCTTAATGATATGTATCAGTGGATATATAAAAAAAGATTTATTTTAGCTTTATTATTCCTTTTTTTTGCTATGATAATGAAATATTCAGGCTCATCAATTACATCATATAATTTTTTTGTACAAAGTGAGGCTAATGATAGTACGTATACTCCTATTTTAGGAAAAGCAAGGACAATACGTTCAGATGAATGGGCCGTAAATTCTCCTTTAATATTTTCTCAAAATTTACAAGAAAATGAAAATTATCCATATTTTAATATGAATATTAGAGGAACAAAAACAGACATGTTTACAGTAATAAATGCTCCTGTTAAAGATATTCTAATTATAGGGAAACCTTTTAATATCGGGTATCTTCTATTTGGTAATGAAGTAGGATTATCTTTTTGGTGGTATGGTAGATTAGTAGCATTAATGTTAATATCATTTGAATTTTGTATGTTACTTACTAAGAAAAACAAGCTTGTATCATTATTCGGAATGCTTGTAATAACTTTTTCTCCAGCTGTGCAATGGTGGTATTCTAATTTTATAGTAGATATACTAATATTTGGACAATTGGCGCTAGTTTTAATAGATAAATTTATGCTTGAAAAAAAATGGTATTTTAGAAGTCTATACATATTAGGTGTGGGATTTTGTGCTATTTGTTATATATTTATACTATATCCAGCATGGATGATTTCATTTGCATATGTTTATCTTGCAATTCTAATATGGATTATTTTAAAAAATAGAAAAGATTTTCATATTAATAAAATTGATGTATTATCTATAATTATAACAATCATTTTAGTTGTTTTAATCGTTGCTAGATTTTTTATCATCTCAAATGAGGCTATTACAGCAACGCTTAATGCTGACTATCCAGGAGAGAGATTTGAAATTGGTGGAAATTCTCAAGATAACATGTTTTCATATGTATATTCGATTTTTGTACCGCTTAAGGACATGATAAACCCTTGTGAAAATTCAAATATGCTATCTTTATATCCTATGCCGATTATTATTGCTTTACTCTATTTATATAGAAAAAGAAAAAGCAAAGATTTTAAAAAGATATTAAGTTTTTTAATACCGTTATTACTAGTTAGTATCTTACTTTCTATATGGTGTTTTATCCCTACTAATAAAATATTTGCAAAGATAACATTATTATATATGATACCTTCACATAGGGCAGCAATAGCTTTAGGATATATACAAATATTGTTAATTATATATTTAATTAATAATTTTAAAGATGATACCAAATTATTAAAAGAAAAAGTTAGCTTTATACTCTCTGGAGTTTTTGCAACTATATGTTTAATTTTTGCTGTTAAGTATGGACCATCTAATTATTTAGGACCAGTTTCAGGTTTTATATCAGGCACAATAGTATTTATTTTGTTTTATCTTATGTTTAATTTAAATAAACCAAAATATAAGAAATATTTTATGGTAATACTATCGTCTGTTGCAATATTATCTGGTGCTATAGTAAATCCTATCATAAAAGGAATAAATGTAATATATAACAAACCTGTATCTTTAGAAATACAAAAAATTGTAAATGAAAATAAAGACGCCTTATGGCTAGTTGATAATTTAAATTTTACAGTTCCAAATTACGTTGTTGCAAATGGTGCAAGAGTAATAAATTCTACAAATTATTATCCTAATTATGAATTATATAAAACTTTATTAGGTGAGGATAGTCAAAAAGAAGAAATAAGAAAAATCTATAATAGATATGCACATGTAAGTGTCAATATTGATGATATTGATACAAATTTAGAATTATTATATCCTGATTCTATAAAGATAAATATTAATCCTGACAAATTAGACGATATTAATGTTAAATATGTTTTATCTAGCAAAAATTTAGAAAAATATAATAATGATAATATAAAATTTGAAAAACTTTATGATGAATATGGTTTATTGATTTTTAAGGTTTCGTATTAGTATGGATATAAAAAATATTACCATTAGTTATGTATTTTTTATTTACTATATTAATTATTTTAGGTATATAAAATTTATGTTAGTAAATTATATGTAAATAGGAGTGTAATATATGATAAATAAAATAAAAAAATGTAAAATTAATATAATAAAACTATTTATATTCATCGCTATAATATTTTTAGGTAAAAATGTTATTTATGCAAAATCTCAATATGTAGAAGGAATTAATGCTTTTCCTGAAAGCTATCAAACTTATTTGCAAAATTTGCATAGTATTCATCCCAACTGGAAGTTTGTTGCTGTATATACTGATTTAGATTGGCAAAATACAGTAGATAATGAAACTGTTGACAGAAGAAGTTTGGTACCATCTAGTTATTCATCAGAATGGAAAAAGAGTGAAGAAAATATAGAACCTGGATGGGTTAATGCTTCAGAATCTGCAGTTGGTTATTGCTTAGATCCAAGAAATTTTTTAAATGAGGAAAAAATATTCCAATTTGCAGTAACAAGTAATAATAATGTAGATACATCAGATGTGGTAAAAAAAGTTTTATACGGAACTCCTATGGGTGACTCATATTACGGAGTTAGATATAAAAATAATGGTAATTGGCTATTTCTTGATGGAGAAACGGGAAAAAAGTCATATTCTGATATAATAACTGAAAATGGTAAAAAATATAATGTTAGCCCTGTACATTTAGCATCAAGAATAAGGCAAGAAAATAGTGGTGACATAATAAATAATAATTGCATAAATGGGTCATATCCTGGATATGAAGGCTTATATAACTTTTTCAATATTGGAGCTAATACAGCAGGTGGTAGATCTATAGTTGTTAATGCACTTTTACGAGCTCGTGATGAAGGTTGGACACATCCATCATCATCAATTGAAGGAGCTGCTAAAAAGATATATAACGATTATGTAAAATGGGGACAAGATACAGTATATTTTGAAAAGTGGGATGTAAATGATATTACAGGAGGTCAATCTTTGTATTGGATGCAATATATGACTAATATATTAGCTCCGTCTAGTGAATCAAGTCGAATATATTCTTCATATAAGGCATGTAACATGTTAGATTCATCATTTGTATTTCATATACCTGTATTTAATAATATGACTCCTACACCGGTTCAAGTTGGTGAAGAAGCAAAATTTGAAGATGATCATACAAAAGTATATCTTGATGATACATCTGATTTTGGAGTAAAAGATACCTTTATAATCAGAGCTGAACCAAATTCTAATTCTGCAGTAGTTACAAAAATTATAGAAGATTTTGAAGGCCAAGAGAATAGAACAATAATGACTAGAATAAAAAAAGGTATAAATATTCAATGGGATAAGGTAAAACTAAGTGATGGAACTGAAGGTTATGTTTTCTCTAGCTATGTTAAGGAATATACTGGATATACAAGAGTAACAGGACTGACATTAAATAAAGAAAAAATAAAAATAAAATCTGGACAAAGTGAACAACTTAATGCGACAATATCTCCAAATAATGCAAGATTTAAAGATGTTATATATACTACAAACAACTCTGATGTTGTAACAGTAGATAAAAATGGTATTGTAACAGGAAGAAATATAGGAGATGCAACTGTATTTGCAATGAGTGATGATGATTTATCAATACAAGATACTTGCTATGTTGCAGTTGGATATACAGATTCTTTTTCTGTTAAAGTTGGCGAAACTATTAATATAGATTTAGAAAAATATGGAAATTGTAAGATATATACTAATAATAATGAAGTTTTATATGTGGATTCAAAAGGAAATGTAAAGGGAAAATTCTTAGGAGACGCTACTGTATTTATAGATTCATTAGATGGAAGAAGATTAGCTATGTTTTATGTTGCAGTAAAATACACAGATCAATTTTCATTAAAAATAGGAGAAAAGATACATATTGATGGTAATGGTAAAAAATATTATACCAACAATAATAGTGTAATTAATTTAGATAATTTAGGAAATATAACAGGGAAATTTTTAGGAGATGCAAGTGTATTTGTAGAAGATGGAAATGGTAATTTAATTGGGCTATACTATGTGGGAGTACACTATACAGATTCAAAATCAATAAAAGTAGGAGAGACAATAAATATTGGTAAAACTGGAATAAAATATTATACTAACAATAATAGTGTAATTAATATAGATAGTTCAGGAAATATAACAGGAAAATTTTTAGGAGATGCAAGTGTATTTGTAGAAGATGGAAATGGTAATTTAATTGGGCTATACTATGTGGGAGTACACTATACAAATTCAAAATCAATAAAGGTAGGAGAGACAATAAATATTGGTAAAATTGGTACAAGATATTATACAAATAATAATAGTGTAATTAATGTAGATAATTCAGGAAATGTAACAGGAAAATTTTTAGGAGATGCAAGTGTATTTGTAGAAGATAAAAATGGTAATTTAATTGGAATATACTATGTGGGAGTACACTATACGGATTCAAAATCAATAAAAGTAGGAGAGAAAATAAATATTGATAAAATTGGCATAAAATATTATACTAACAATAATGATGTAATTAATGTAGATAGTTCAGGAAATGTAACAGGAAAATTTTTAGGAGATGCAAGTGTATTTGTAGAAGATAAAAATGGAAATATTATTGAATTATGTTATATTAAAGTTGGATATACTGACAGTAAAACAGTATATTTTGAAGATAAATTATCTTTTTCATATTTCTTTGATACAGAAAAATATGGAAATTGTACTCTTAGTACAAATAATAATACTCTTTTATCTATTGATAATAAAAATAAATTAGTAACAGTCAATAGTTCATTAGGAGATTGTACGCTATTTATAATTGATTCATCAGGTAATACTAAGAGTATGATATATGTAAATGTAAAGGAATATATTAAAGTAGAAAAAATAGAATTAAATAAAGATGAATTTAATGTAAAAGTAGGTGAAAGTGACAAATTAGATGCTACTGTAGTTCCTGATAATGCTAAGTATAAAAAATTAAAATATAAAAGTGCAAATGAAGATCTATTTACAATTGATGATGATGGAAATATATATGCTAAATTTTTAGGAAATTCTAAAATAATTATTTCTTCAGAGGATAAAACTTTTAATGATGTAACATGTAATGTTAACTTGCAATATACTGCTTCTATTGAAACAGATATGGTAACTCCTAAGTCAATTTGGAATGTATTAGATGTTAATAATAAGAAATATTCTGATGCGATATTAAAAATAAATAATGAATCTGTAGCTAAGATATCACAAGATGGGAAATTAACACCAACTGGAAAAGGAGATGCCACTGTATTTGTGCAAGATATTAATGGCAATAATTTAGCAATGGTTTATATAAAAGTTATAGATTATGTAAAAGTAACAGAAATTGTATTAGATAAAAAAGAACTTACCTTAAAATCTGGTGATTCATGTAAAATAAATTATAAAATTTTGCCTGATAATGCAAAATATAAGGATGTAACTTTTAAAGTAGCAGATAGCAATATTGCTGATGTAAATTCAGATGGAAATATAGTCGCAAAAAGCTTAGGTGAAACAATTATAACTGTAGTTTCTAATGATAGTTCAAATCTTGTATATGCTCAACTAAAATTGAATGTAGAATATACTGATCATAGAACTTTAAGTTTAGAAAATACATATAAAGTATCAGACTTCATAAATTTAGCTGATAGTAAATATATTAATGTACATTATGAAACAAATAATACTTCAGTGTTTACAGTTGATGAGAATGGAATAATAACTCCAAAAGGTTCAGGAGATGCAACATTATTTATAAAAGATGAAAATAATAATATTAAATCTATGATATATATATTAGTAAAATAGATAGGAGGAAAATATGTCAAAATATTTTAAGAAAATTGTGTTCTTTTTTAGTGTTTTTTTTCTTACTAACATTTGTGTATGTATGGCAGCTACAAATACTGAATTAATGAAATTGGAGGTAAACCAAGAAGGTTTATCCCCAAATTTCACTCCATCGCAAACAAGTTATTCTTTGTTTGTAAAAGATACTATAAATTCTATTGATGTAAATGCAGTAGCAAGTTCTACTGATTCTACAGTGAAAGTATCAGGAAATGATAATTTAAAATCTGGTGATAATACAGTATTAATTGAAGTAACTGATAAAAATGGTAAAGAAAATGTTTATACTATAACTGTAACTAAAGCATCAGATAAAGATAAATCAGATTCATATTTGCAAACTTTAATTGTTGAAAACTTAGAGTTAGTGCCACCATTTGTACCTGAAACCTTAAACTATGATTTAGGTAGTGTACCAAATAAGATAAATAATGTTTCAATTTTCGCTGCTCCAAGACAAGAAGGAGCTACTGTAGAAATATCTGGAAATGAAAATTTAAAAGATGGTAATAATGTTATAAAAATAAAAGTAAATTCTGAAGATGGAAGTACCGCAAAAGAATATACACTAAATTTAAAAAAAGATACAATAGATAAAGCAATTAGTGATGTAGTTGAAACATCACAAGAGGATTCAAATATGAATACTGATAAAAGTAGAAAAACTATTGATATTAGAGTGTTTATTGGAATTGTTGGAATTCTAATAATTATAATCATATATTTAGTGTATAAATTAAATAAAAAGAAATAGATTTTGGGGGAAAAAATGAAATATTTAATGATAATAGTTTACCTTATATTAACACTTTTAGGACTTATTTTAATGAAAAAAGGTGGAAATCCCGGTAAAATCAAACTAAATAAAAAAGATATAAGTTTATCAATGAGTCCTATTAGTGCATTAGGCTTCTTAAGTTATTTATGTAGTTTTTTGTTATTTACAAGACTTGTTGTAATGTTTGATTTGAGTTATATAATGCCAATAGTTACTGGTATAGTACAAATATTAACTTTGATATCTGCTAATTTGTTATTTAAGGAAAAAATTAGTAAAACTTCAATAATAGGAGCAAGTATTATAATAGTTGGTATTGTTATAATGAATTTAAAAATAGTATAATATGGGGGGAAAAATGAAAAAAACTATATTTGTTATATCATATTTAATACTTACAGTTTTAGGATTAGTATTAATGAAAATAGGAGGAAATACAGGAACTTTTTTATTTGGACAAGGATCATTTTCTTTTTCTATGAGTTTAATAAG
This sequence comes from uncultured Clostridia bacterium, assembly GCA_947626975.1. Taxonomy (GTDB): domain Bacteria; phylum Bacillota; class Clostridia; order TANB77; family CAG-465; genus CAG-465. The sequence continues at coordinate 33,198 of CANQUF010000001.1, read as the reverse complement.
TTTACTTGGATTTATTAGTTATATATTAAGTTTTCTTTTATTTACTAATCTTATAGTAAAATTTGATTTAAGTTATATAATGCCAATTAGTTCTGGAATAACACAAGTTTTAACTTTATTGTCAGGTTATTTACTTTTTAAAGAAAAAATTACTATAAATGGAATAATAGGTGTATCTCTTGTTATAATTGGGATAATTGTAATTAATATCAAACCAAAAAAAACTTTGAAAGGTAGTAATTAGAACTTTAATAATTAAATTAATAAGAGGTGGTATATATAATTACTAAAATAAATAAAAAAATGTTTTTTGTTATATTCATTTGTATAATATTAGCTATAATAGTTGCAATAACTATATATTTTAGTAAAATAAGTTTAAATAATAAAACTTTAGCTAATGAAAATAAAAAAGAAAATACAGTAAATTTTATTTTACAAGATAATATAGCAAATGCCGAATTAAAGAAAGTAAAAAGTTTAGATGCAGCAGTACCAATATTTATGTATCATTTTGTAAGAGATGATACAGGTGATTATGAATTTCCAGAAAATATGGTACGTCCAGAAACGTTAAAAAAGCAACTTCAATATTTAAAAGATAATGGATATGAAACAATATATAAAGATGATATTGAAAACTTACAAAATTTTACAAAACCAGTTTGGCTTACTTTTGATGATGGTTTGGAAGACTTTTATATTAATGCTTTTCCGTTATTAAAAGAATATAATATGAAAGCTTCGTATTATGTTATTACATCTTTAATTGGTACTCCTGGATATATTAAATTAGATGAGTTAAAAGAAATGAAAGATAGTGGACTTGTCGACATTCAATCTCATACAGTAACGCATCCAAGACTTGCAGATTTAAATAAAGATAGTATATATAATGAATTAAATAAATCTAAAATTTATTTAAAAGAGAACTTAGGTATAGATTCTACAACAATATGTTATCCTTATGGATCATTTAATAATGTAGTATTAGATTTATCTAAAGAAATAGGATATAAAAATGGACTCGCTATGACTGGTGGTACATATTATACATCAAAACATAAGAATATGTATGCTATACCTAGAATATACGTAAATAGATCTATGTCAATGGATACATTTAAAGATTATGTAACAAAATCTAAAGTTAATGTAGAATGGGAATAAAGTTAAGAAAGGTAACTGTTATGTCTATAGCAATGATAATATTAAATTATAACGATAAAGAAAATACAGAGGAAATTATAAAAAATATAAAAGACTATAAAATATTAGATAAGGTTATAATAGTAGACAATAACTCCACTAATAAAGATGAAGTTAAAAGTCTACAAAAGCTTACTTCTAGTAAAGTTGAGGTTATAGTTAGTAATAAGAATGGTGGATATGCATATGGTAATAATTATGGCTTAAAATATATTGATAAACATTATGGAGTTGATACGTTTAAATACGTTATAATATCAAATCCTGATGTATATATAAAAGAGCAAGATATAATAAATACAATTCAATTTTTAGATAAAAATGAAAATTGTGTAATAGCATCTCCAAGAATGAATTACATAAATGGCCCTGCAAGAAGAAGTGCTTGGAAGCATAGAAATGTTATAACTGATATTGCAAATTCTACTCGTATAACACAGTTTTTACTATATCCATTTTTTAAAAAAGGAGAATATTCTAAAGATGATTTTAAAAAAGAAATATTAAAAGTCGATGCAATAGCTGGATCTTTTTTTATTGCAAATCACGAACTGTTTAAAAATATAGGATATTTTGATGATAATACTTTTTTATTCTATGAAGAGGATATTATAAGTGTAAATGCAAAGAAATTTAATTACGATATATACTCTTTAAATAAATTATCATTTACTCATTATGAAAGCAAAACTATAGGTAAAATAATGAGTGTATTTAAAAAACAAGATATATTATTTGACAGTAAGATATACTTTCAAAAAAAGTATAACCAGGCTAATTTATTTCAAATATTAATTTTTAAAATTCTAAAATATATAAGGAAATTTGAACTTATATTCGAAATATTAATAAAGAAAATACTAAAACATTAGTTTTTTGTTTTAATTTTTGGAGGAAATTATATGAAGAAAATACTAGTAACTGGAGGAGCAGGTTATATTGGCTCTCATACATGTGTAGAACTATTAAATGCAGGAAGGGAAATAATTATTATTGACAACTTTTCTAATAGTAAACCCAAAACATTAGATAATATAAAAAAGATTACAAATAAGGACTTTAAATTTTATGAAGGAGATTATACTAATAGAGAAACTTTAGAAGAAATTTTTAAAAATAATGATATTGATGCAGTAATAAATTTTGCAGGGTATAAAGCAGTAGGAGAGTCTGTACAAAAACCTTTAGAATATTATATAAATAATGTTACAGGTGCACTTACATTACTAGATGTTATGAAAAAATATAATGTTAAAAAATTCATTTTTAGTTCATCAGCAACTATATACGGAAATCCAGGTACAACAAAATATGTTGAAAGTATGGAGATAAAAAGAGGTACAAGTCCTTATGGTACTACAAAGTCAATGATAGAAATAATTCTTGATGATTTGTATAAATCTGATAATACTTGGAATATAGTAAGTTTAAGATATTTTAATCCTGTTGGAGCACATAGTTCTGGAATTATAGGTGAAGAACCTCAAGGAATTCCAAACAACTTGATGCCATATATTCAAAAAGTTGCAAGTGGTAGTTTAAGTGAATTATCAGTATTTGGCGATGATTATGACACACCTGATGGAACGGGAGTTAGAGATTATATACATGTTGTAGATTTAGCAAAAGGACATTTGCTTGCTTTAAATAAATTAGATACATCTGATAATGGATTATATATATATAATCTTGGAACAGGAACAGGATATAGTGTACTTGATATTGTGAAAACTTTTGAGAAAGTAAATAATATAAAAATACCATATAAAATTGTAGAAAGAAGACCTGGAGATTTAGCTTGCTATTATGCAGATCCAACAAAAGCACGAGAAGAATTAGGATTTAAAACAGAAAAAACTTTGGAGGATATTTGTAGAGATAGTTGGAATTATCAAAAGAATATTTTAAATAGTGACTGACATAATACAAAAAAGCGCGATAATGTATAGTTAAATTAATAAATTATAACATAGTGCAGAAAAAAATATAATACTAAAAAATTTATTCCTTTATAGCCCGACTATTCTAAATGAGTCACTAAAGGATTAGAACAAGAAAAGTATCAATGCAATAAGATTTGATATATTAAACCGGTTATCTGTTACTATTTAGACTAGAAAAATAAAATTTAAGTAACAAAATTATGTATTTGTGGATAATTATACAAAGAAAATATTAATATAATAAAAGTTAAAATAGTAATTTTTTTAATATAAATATGGAAATGTGGATAACTCTATCTCATTTTCATATTTTTTCGTTTGTTATCTCAATTTTGTAACATAAATTTAATTTGTATTACTCTAAATATATTGTATAATATATTTAAAGGACGGTGATAAACTATGTCTTCAATTGGTCAGATGAATGATATGTATAAACAATTAGAAGAAGTTATGAAAAAATGTGATAATTTATCACAAGAAATAAAAATTGTAAAAGGACAAACTTCTCAAAAATATTTAAAAGAAATTAAACAAATAAAGAAAACACATAAAGAAGAAGTACATGCCTTAAAAAAGAAAATAAAAGATTTAAAAGACAAGAATAATAAATTATATAATGAAGTAGATAGACTTAAAAAAACAATTAGGTAATAATAGTGATAATTCGTCTCTTACCTCCATCATCTGATATTAAACCAAATAAATAATAAGAAGTTACTCATGAAGTAATTAATGTAGGTAAGTATCAGATAAATATATATCTAAATATGTATTGGATATAAAAATAGATGTAGTGCTAAAGAATATAGATTTTATCAAGATGAAAATGGAAAATATAATATACCAAAAGAATTTAAGACAGATGTACAATATGGATCTGATATAAAAGCTTTATTCTCTTTTCTAAATATAGAAGGGTTAGTTGCAATTGACAGACTATCATATTTAATAAAATCGATATCAAAAAACAAGCTAAATATATCTAATGGAAATATAGAAAATTTCATTATAGAATTAAAAACAAATCTGTACTATTAATTGAAAATATAGAAAAGAAAATACTAAATAGTACCTTATACATACTGATGCAACTACTTCCAGAAGTTATAGCATAAATAATGTGTTAAAACATATAGCACAGATAAATATGCATTATTAAAAGCAACAAAAGGCAAAGGAAAAAATATATCGAAGATACTAACATATTAAATAAATTGTAGAAGAACTATTTTCATATTGAAATTAACAAGGAAAAAGTATTCAAGAATTATCTTGAAAATTTTTCTCTATATCATTTTTACATAATATATTCTGTATACAAATTTCTACAAAATACTTTTGCATTTTTTTCTTTTATGATATAATTTTATAGAGGTTAAAACTTATATACAAATTTTAAATAAAGGAGATAATAAGTGATGTATGAGAAAAAAGGAAAAATAAAGAAAATATCAATATTATTTGTAATAATTTCTATTATCACATGTAGTATAATGCCATTATTTACAAATATAAATCAAGTACAAGCAAAAATTACGACTGGACTTCCTATATCACAAATGAGAGATGATTTTCCAGCAAGTTACGTACCATACATAAATGCCTTAAAGCAAGCTCATCCAAATTGGGTATTTAAAGCAGTATATACAGGTCTTGATTGGAATGAGGCAGTAAGTCATGAAAGCTATGAAGTAAATACTGGAATTAGTGCTGTCCCATCAAGTTATGATCCTGCATGGAAAAAAGATGGACAAGATTATCAGATTGATGATGGTGGTTGGGTTATTGCTTCAATACCAGCTGTAAAATATATGTTAGATCCAAGAAACCATATAAATGAAAAAGAAGTATTTCAATTTCAAACTTTAAGCTATAGTAAATCTATGGATACTATAGATTCTATTGAAAAAGTATTATATGGTACATCAATGTATAATAGATCAGAATATCAAAAACAAGGATCAATGATTAATATGAATAAGACTTATTCTAGTATTATTCTAGATGCTGCAAAACAATATAACGTTAGTGGTGTATATATTGCATCAAGAATAAAACAAGAAACTGGTGGAAATATTACTTCTAATCGTTCAATAAACGGTTCAACTGTTATTGATGGAGTAGTTCCATACAACTATTTTAATATTGGTGCAACTCCACCAGATTCTATTACTAATGGTCTTAAATATGCAAAAAATAAAAATTGGACTGATCCTGATAGTGCTATTAAAGGTGGAACAGATATCTTAAAAAATCAATGGATAAAGTGGGGACAAGATACAACATACTTTCAAAAATTTGACGTAAACAATCCATATGGAAATGCAATAGCACTTTATGCGTATCAATATATGACAAATATTCTTGCACCAACAAATGAATCATATAGTACATATACAGCATATGAAAAAATGGGTATGTTAAATAATGTATTTGAGTTTCATATTCCTGTATTTAATAATATGCCTGATTCTCTTTCACCATATCCAGGTAATAATTCAGAGGAGTATGTATCTGATAATACAAGAATAGCCGCTTATGATGTAGCTCCATCAAAATTGTATATTAGATCAGGTCCAGGAACAACATACTCTATAGTAGCAAAACTTGATGAAGGTGACCAAATGACAAGAATTGCTAAAAGTTTAAATACACAATGGGATAAAGTAAGACTTGATAACGGTATAGAAGGATATGTATTTAGAGACTATACAAAAGAAGTTGACACAAATGTAAAAGTAACAGGAATATCTTTAAATACTACAAATTTAGAAATGAATTTAGGTGATACATATGATCTTACTTGTACAATATTACCAAATAATGCAACAAACAAAGATGTAGAATGGTCTAGTAGTAATGGTGATATTGTAAGTGTTGAAAATGGAAAACTTACAGCAAAATCAAAAGGTGAAGCTACAATTACTGTAAAATCTCTAGATAATGAAATGACTGCAACATGTAAAGTTAATGTAGTAAAAAAAGTTACAAAAATAACTTTAGATGATACTGAACTTACTTTAAATAAAGGCGAAAATAAAGAATTAACGTATAAAATTGAGCCAGAGGATGCCACAAATAAAAATGTAGAATGGTCTAGTAGTGATTCAAGTATTGTATCAGTAGAAAATGGAAAGATTACTGCAAATAAATCAGGTAATGCAACAATAACAGTTAAAGCTATTGATACTGGACTTACTTCAACTTGTAATGTTACAGTTATATCAAAAGTTGAAAATATAACAATACCTAAAGAAAATTATACTATGATTAAAGGAAAGTATTTGACAATAGTACCTACTATATCACCAGATGATGCTACAAATAAAGAGTATAGTGTAACAAGTAAAAATGAAAATATTGTAAAAATTGAAAATAATAAAATAAAGGGTGTAAATTCTGGTAGTACAGATGTTGTATTTAAGACAAAAGATGGTGAAAAAAGTGTAACTGCTAAAGTAAAAGTTATTGATATATCTGAAGCTGATTTCTTAACATTTGACAAAGAAATAAATGTTAATGATAAAGAAAATATTATAAGTAAAATAGAGCCAAATACTAAAATTTCTGAATTGTTAAATAAACTAACATATAATAAAGAAAAATATGAAGTTGTAATAAAAGATATTAATAACAAGATTATTTTAGATAATGATTTAGTTGGAACAGGAACAACTATTGAACTTACTGATAAAGAGAGTAAAGATGTGATTCAAAGTTATTCAGTTGTTATTTATGGTGATATAAATGGAGAAGGGTTAATAAATACAATTGATTTACAAATAATGCAGAAAGCTATATTAAAAATAAAAGCTTTATCAAATATACAAAAACTATCATCTGATATAAAAAAAGATGGTGGTGAACCAACAACGATTGATTTACAAAAATTACAAAAACATATATTGAATATAAATAAAATTGTACAAGAGTAATGGAGGTAAATATGAAAAGTAAGTTTAGATATATAATATTTGTATTTATTATTTTATTTTATTTCTTTATATCTAAAGATATTAGAGCAGCTAGTATGAGTGCAAATAATATTACTTTGGGACAGAGTGTTAATATAAATGTTAATTTAGGTACTTCTGTTGGTGCATATACCTCAGCAACATTAACTTGCAATGGTCAAGTAATAAAATCAGAAGGATTATGGAATTTTGATAGCAGCACTATTAATGGTATTGCTTCAAAGACATATTCTTATACACCAACTTCAGTTGGAACATACACCTTTGAATTTAAAATGTTAGAAGCAGTAGATTTTAAAACTGATACTAAAGTTAATGGCACTGGTGTTATAACAGCATCAAAAACTATAACTGTTAGTGCACCTCAAGTAAATAATACTAATACTAATAATAATAATATTAATACTACTAATAATACAGTATCAAATACATCTGTAAAAAACAATAATGCATATTTATCAAAATTACAAGTAGATCAAGAAGGATTAACGCCTAATTTTAATAAAAATAAAACTAATTATACTATAACTATTGGTGAAAATATAAGTGAATTGAATATTACAGCAGTTCCAGAAGCATCAACTTCAAAAGTTACTATTACTGGTAATAAAGATTTAAAAGCAGGAGATAATAATATTACTATAACTGTAACTGCACAAGATGGAACAAAAAAAGTTTATACAATTGTTGCTACAAAAACAGCTGACCCGGTAAAATCTAATTCATATTTGCTTAATTTGATTGTAGAAAATGCTACATTGTCACCTGAGTTTTCAAAGGAAATATTTGAATATGATTGCGGTACTGTAGGTGCAAGTATAGAAAATTTAAAAATTCTTGCATTCGGAGAAAATGAAAATGTAAATATTGAAATAATTGGTAATGACAGATTACAAGATGGAGAAAATACTATTACAGTAAAAGTAACATCTGAAGATGGCACTACTACGAAAGAATACGTAATAAAAGTTGTAAAAGATCCTAGTTTAGTAGAAGACGAAGAAATTAATTATTTAAAGAGTGAAAATGATAATGATAGTTTCTTAAGAAAAGTATATAATTTAGTAAGATCAAAGTATGGTATATTAGCAATGTTAGCAATAATACTTATTGAATTTATATTTATCTTATATTTATACAAAAAAAATAATAAAAATAGTGTAAATAGTAAAACTAAAGATGAAGATCTTAAGATTAGAAAAAGATTAAATAATAAAAAAGAATATAAAGAAGATTTAGTTAATAAGTCAGATGAATTAAGTTCTAAGAAGAGAACAGGTGCCAAAATATTTGATAAAGACAAATAATTGTATTATTAATACATAAAATTTAAAATCATTTAAATATTAATATTTTATAAAAATAAATATGGAGGTATATATGACAATTAAAGTAAAAAATAGAATAAAGTTTATTCTTATTATTTTAATTTTATTATTATCTCCAGCTTTTCTTTATTTTGTAAAAAATAAAGATTTAATAGCAATAAAAACTTTTAATTTTTTTAAAGAAGATAAAAATTATATAAACATTGAAAATATTAGTATTGCAAATGGTGAAGAAAAAATATATAAAGAATTAGACGTATCACTTCCAATTTTTATGTATCATTTTATTTTAGATGATTATGGTGAGAATTTAGATGTTGAAAATTTTTTAAGACCATCTACTTTAGAAGAACAATTAAAGTATATTGTTGATAATGGATATCAAACTGTATTTGTAAATGAGATTGAGGACTTATCAAATTATACTAAACCAGTAGCACTTACATTTGATGACTGCTTTGTATATTTTTATAATAATGCTTTTCCATTGCTAAAAAAATATAATCAAAAAGCAAGTATCTATATAATATGCAACTATGTTAATGGACCTAATTATTTAACTAGTGATCAAATAAAAGAAATGATAGATAGTGGCCTTGTATCAGTTCAAACTCATACTTTAACTCATCGTGAACTTACATCTCTTTCATTAAATGAGATGCAAAAAGAGCTAGTAGACTCTAAAAAATATTTGGAAAGTACATATGATATAAAAGTAGATACAATATGTTATCCTATAGGTAAGTATAATAAAAATATAATAGAAGTTGCAAAAAATAATTATAAATACGGTCTTGCTATGAGTGGTGGAGTATATTATTCTAATAAGCATAATTTATATGAAATTCCAAGAATTTATGCTAATAGAAGTATGAGTATAGATGAATTTTCTAGTTATTTAAGAAAATCAAAAGTAAATATTATATATTAAAATAAAAACGGTACCCTAGTAAATTCTAGGGTGCCATTTTGTTATTTAGAATTTTTTTGAAATTGCATACCCGATTATATCCTTTGGTCTAACTGCTGGATAATCATTAATAGCTTTTTGTCTAATCTTAGACTCAGATATAGGTGTACCAAGCTTTTTATATATAGGTATAAATTCTTCATTTACCATATCTCGCAATTTCTCTAGAACAGGGACAGTATTTTGGGGAAATGTAAATGAATAAACACCTGTATAAAGCTTTAATGCATGCGAAATTATATTTCCTGAATTTAGAGCACGATGTCCCTCAGGCATTAACGCAATGATTGAATCAATTATACATGACCTTATTTCAATTGGGTCAAAAAGTATCTCTTCGTAGGTACTATTGATACCAAAGTGTCCAGGATAAGTTGTTTTTATGCAAAACTTTTTATCTTTAAACACTAAACTTTTGGTTCTCACATTATTTAAAATGTTTTTATAAGATTCTAATTCATTTAGAATTTTAAGGAAGCAAAGGAATAATTTATCACTATTAATGATGGTAACTGAAAAAGCCTTACAATAAATTTTTAATGCTAGTTTTATAATACTATTTGGAGATGGAGCTATAGTTTTTTCTAGTAACGTATATATAGCATCTTGCATACATCCCTTTAAAAAATCCTCGTCTATTAAAACATCGTATGAAATTACTTCCTTATCATACGTATAAGAAGGAGGAAACTTAATGTTAATTAACAATCTGTTGTCGCAGACAGATATGTTCCTCGGAAAATTCCATAGCAGTTTTTTATATTCAGGAAGACTTTTTAATAAATCACAAAATCTTTTCATGATTGGTGGTAAATCACCATCATATTTACCTACAAAAAAGCTATTAGCTCCTGCATAATATTTTAGAGCTAATTCAATTATGTTATAAGAGCTAATGAACATATTACACTCCCTGTTTTTGTACAATAGGGTTAAAATAGAATCGACCATACACTCTTTTAAGGTCTCAATTTCTATCCCTATTTTGTGATACTTATTCCTATCATCCTTTAAAAGAATAGTAGTACCGTTGATTATGAATACACAACTCATATAATACCCTCCATTTTTATTAAAATTTGAATTTAAATAATTTTGTATTATTATATAATAAAGTTTATAGTTTGTCAATAATTATATGTAAACTTAAATATTAAAATCAATTAATTTAGTTATAAAATAATAAAAAATAAATTTAATTGTAAAGAATGTAATATTAATTTATATAAATTTAAATTGTATTTTATTAAATATTAATAACTTTTAAAATTAAAATTTATAAATACCTTGATTTTTTTTTTTATTTTATATATAATTTTAATGTATTAAAAATACAAATGAAAAAATTAGGAGGTAAAGAGGAATGGATATATTAAAAATTTCAGCAAAATCTAGTCCAAATTCGGTAGCAGGAGCAATTGCAGGACTTGTAAAAGAAAATGGCAAAGTCGAGATGCAAGCAATTGGAGCAGGAGCAATAAATCAAGCAGTAAAAGCAGTAGCTATTGCAAAAGGATTTGTAGCACCATCAGGAATAGATCTTGTTTGTTCACCAGCATTTACAGAAGTTTCAATTGATAATGAAGATAAAACAGGAATTAAATTTACAATTGAGCCTAAATTATAATAAATAAAAGTATACTTTGGTATAAAATATATTATCAAAGTATACTTTTAACGTTTTATGTTAAAATATTATAAAAATTTAAGTCATATTTAAATGATAAAGTGTATAAAAAAGAAAGTTTAACATTATATATATGTCAAACTTTCTAATATAATAAAAATAAACATTAAAGGTTGTATAAGACAATAGTTATTATTAGTATAAAGGTAAAAATAATATCAATTATATAATTTTCTCCATTTAAACAATGTATTATAAGTAATGCTAATTCTATTAATATCATAATAGCTGTTATCAAATATCTTGTTTTCCAATAATTAAACTCTTTTTTACATTTCCATTCTAAAATCCACGTTAATATTAGAAGAATAGAATTAATAATTATAACAATGTTAAAGGATAGTTCAATTACTGATAGCATAATAAATTCCTCCTAAATATTATTTATAATAAAGACATTTGCTTTATTACCAAAGTAAAAAAAATAATTTATTAACTATAATATAAAATTGTATAATAATTATATATTATTGTAGCATTTTAGTCAATATATTGGATATATAAATTAAATAGTATTTTTTTATTATTAATTTGGTTTTGGTATAAAAAAAGTAAAAAAAACTATCTTTTTAAGTTTTTTTATGATATAATTGGTACAAAATAATACTATATAATGAGGTGTAGTTTTGAATACTAAATTAAATAATATTAATAGATATAAAAAAGTATCAAGAGATAAAATAAAAAATGGTAATAAATTTAATTATAAGAATAAATCTAAAAAAGTAAATAAGGATTTAAAAAAAAATAGTACAAAAAATATTAAAAATTTAAATGATAATAAAAATATATATACTCCAAGTAAATTAAGTAATGATTCAAAAAAAGTCCTTAAAACTCCTAAAACTATTAATAACGAAAATAAGAAAAGTAAAAGTAAAAGTAAAAAATATACAAAATTTAATTCTAAATTTATAATAGTAGTATTAGTTTTTATTGTTATATCTGTTTCGATTTTATCAAGAATCATAGTAAAACAACAAAACAGTCAAGACAATATAACAGTATTTTCAAATAAAGAAACTGGTCAAAAATTACAAAAAGATTATAATTTAAGTATTGGAATATCAAAATTAGATACTATGGATTTAAATATAACAAATAATATAATATTAAATGAAATTATACTAAATACTAAAAGTCAACTTTTAACTATAAATAAAGATTATAGCATTGATTATAAACAAATAGATAAAATAGAACAAATAAACGATACTAGATTTTTAATAACTTTAAAAAAGGATACAAATATAAAGTATGAAAATATAAAAAATAGTATTGATGAAATAAAAAATATTGGAGAAAAAAATATATATTATAATCTTGTAAAAAATATTTCAAGTGTTGAGAGTAATAATAAACAATCTTTTTATATAAATTTATTAACTAAAGATCCATATTTTATATATAAGCTTACATTTCCAATTAGTGTTGATAATAAATCATCTAATTATAATATATCTGATAAACAGCAAAATAGTATAATGCTTACTAGAAATAAATTTGAAAGTAGTATAAGTAGTATTAAAATTAACGATTATGAAGATACAGATGTTATGGTAGATGATTTTAGAAATAATAATTTAGACATATTTGTAGCATCATCTAATAGTATTATGCAGCTTATAGGTAAGCATGAGTATAATATAAAAAAATATAGAGATGGAGAAACAATATTTTTACTTGGAAATAAAGAATCAAATTTATTTAAACTAAAGGAAGTTAGGCAAGCTTTAGCATATAGCATTAACAGAGATGAAATTATAAGAAAAATAAATATGGGATTTTCAGAGGTTATAGATTTACCATATATATACAGTAATATAAAATATAAATATGATTTATACGGAGCACAAAACATATTGTTAGCAAATGGATGGAAGAATACAGGTGGAATATATAATAAAAATTCAGATTTTCAATATAAAAAACTCGAAATGTCATTACTTGTAAATAATACTGATAATACTAAAATAAAAATTGCCGAATACATAAAAGAAATGGTTGAACAAATAGGTATAAAAATAAATATAGAACAATTATCTCAAGAAGAAATATTAGGAAGAATAAATGAAAAAAAATATGATTTGGTTTTAGCAGATGTTTATATAAATGATAATCCTGATATATCGTATTTAGAAGAATATCTTAACATAAACGATATAACAAATGAAGCTTTTGAAAAAGTAAAAAATAGTGATTCATCAAATATAGTTGATAATATAACTTATTTACAAGATACTTTGTCAAATGAAATAGCATGTATTGGAATAATGGCCAAAAACGTAAATGTAGTATATCAAAAATATATTACAGGATTTGATGATTTAGGATATATGAAAGTTTTTAATTTTAATAACATTGGAAGAATTGAAGATGATGAGTAAAAAAATAGTATAGGAGGATATATATGAATTTTACAGGTATAGTAAAAGATATTATTGATCTTGCAAAAGAAAATAAAAGGAAGATTGCATTTCCAGAATCAGAGGATATAAGAATTCTAAAGGCTACAGAATATATATTAAATTATAAAATAGCAAATATTGTTTTAATAGGAAATAAAAATAATATTAATAAGATATGTAAAAATAATAATATAAATATAGATGGAGTAGAAATTATAGAAAAGGAAACATATCATAAAAAAGAAGAATATATATTAAATTTATATGAGCTTAGAAAACATAAAAAAATTACATTAGAAGATGCAAGGAATATGTTAGATGATAATATGTATTTTGCAACTATGATGTTAAAAAATGGTGATGTTGATGGAGTAGTAAGTGGTGCAATACATTCTACTGCCGATACTCTAAGACCTGCCTTACAAATAATTAAAACAAATGAAAATTGTAAATGTGTTTCTTCATTTTTCTTAATGCAAACTAAAAATACTTTACTTGGAGAAAATGGAATATTTATATTTTCTGATTGTGGTCTTATTGAATTCCCAACTGAGGAAGAATTAGTAGAGATTGCACTTCAGTCAGCAAATACTTTTAAAACAATTGTAAAGAGAGAACCTAAAGTAGCCCTACTTTCATATTCAACTAAAGGAAGTAAAAAAAGCGAAGCTTCTCAAAAAATAGCAAATGTTTTAAATAAAATTAAAAGTATGGAAATAGATTTTGATATAGATGGCGAATTACAATTAGATGCTGCAATAATTCCCGAAGTTGCTAGTATAAAGGTAGAAAATAGCAGTGTTGCTGGACATGCAAATGTATTGATATTTCCTGATATTCAAGCAGGAAACATTGGATATAAAATAGCACAAAGATTTGGAAATATGTTAGCATTAGGGCCAATAACTCAAGGATTAAATAAACCTGTTAATGATTTATCTAGAGGATGTAATGTAGAGGATATCATTGGAACAGTTGCACTTACGTGCCTTCAAGTCAAATAAAATATATATTACTTGAAAAAATTAATAATTTATAGTAATATTATAGTGTAATAAAGGGGGATTTTAAATGAAAATTTTAGTAATTAATTGTGGTAGTTCAACTATTAAATTTCAACTTATTGATATGGAAAATAATAATGTAATCGCAAAAGGTAGATGCGATAAAATTGGATATGAAGATTCAAATTTAATATATAAAAATATGCTAAATAATAAAAGAATTGATGAAAGACCGATTGATATGCCAGACCATAAAATTGGTATGAAAGTGCTTTTAGAAACACTGCAAGATAAAGAAATAGGCGTAATTTCCAATATAGAAGATATTAGTGCAATTGGTCATAGAATTGTTGCAGGTGGAGATATATATAGTAAAGCTACTTTAATAGATGAAAAAGTTATACAAGACATTTTAGATTTAGCTGAAATAGCACCACTTCATAATAAAGGTGCGTTAATGGGGATAAATGCACTAAGAGAAGTAGCAAGTAACATTCCTAATATAGCAGTATTTGACACAGCATTTCATCAAACAATTCCAGATTATAATTATTTATATGCTATTAATAGAAAGTATTATGAAGAAAATAAAATAAGAAGGTATGGTGCACATGGTACTTCATATGCATATATAATAAAAAGACTTTCAGAACTTATGAATAAACCTAAGGATACTATTAACGCAATTGTTTGTCATATAGGTAGTGGTGCTAGTATTTGTGCTATAAAAAACGGAAAATCATATGATACATCAATGGGGTATACTCCGCTTGAAGGTCTTGTTATGGAAACAAGATGTGGTGATATAGACCCTGCTATTATACTTAAAATAATGAAAATTGAAAATTTATCTATTGAAGATATGGATGACTTACTTAATAAAAAATCAGGAAGACTTGGATATACTGGTATAGGTGATTTTAGATTAATGTCTGAGGCTGCTAGAAATGGAAATGAATATGCAAAAACTATGAGGAAAATACAAGCTAATAGAACTAAAAAATATATTGGTGCATATATGGCAGAATTAAATCATGTTGATGCTATTGTATTTACAGGTGGAATTATGGAAAACAACTATGATGAAATTGAAATGGTAATATCTAATATGGAAGAACTTGGTATTGAACTTGATGAAGAAAGAAACAAAGCTTTATGTAGGAATGAGGGATTAATATCAAAAGACAGTTCAAAAATTAAATTATACATAATCCCTACAAATGAAGAATTAGAAATAGCAAAACAAACTATGGAAGTGGTAAAAAATAATGCTTGAAACTATTAAAAAAAATTTAATAGAATATAATAAAAAGGTATGGATAATGTATAATAGTGATTCATCAGATAGTTTTTTTTGCAAATATATTTGTAATACTTTGAATACTGCTACATTATGTATTATTACATGTAATAAAGTATATTTTATTGTGCATAAGTTAGATGAAGAAAATATAAAAACTATAAATTCTAAATATAGTAATGTTAATGTTTTCGTATATAGTAAATCAGAGGAATTAAATGAAATATATGAAGATATAATAGCCAACTTACACTTTCCAAATGATATATGTTTATCGTATTCTACAATTGGTGATAATAGTACTGATATTCTATCACATGGTAAATATTTGTCACTTAGAAAGATTTTAAAAAAACCATACGTAAAATATCATAAAAAAGTTAAATTTTCATCTGCAGAGAATATAATATATGAAATAATTTCTAAAAAGACTGACAAAGAATTAAACAGACTAAAGTTAATTTCAAATATAACAGATAGAATACTTAAAGAAACATTTAATACTTTAAAAATAGGAATGAATGAAATAGAAATTGTAGAGTTAACTAAAAATATAACAAAAGAAATTATGAAAAAATATATAAATTTAAATGATATAATTGATTTTGATTTTGCATGGGAAAATTGCCCTATAGTGCTTACAGGTGAAAATTTAGCAAAAGGTGGTCATTCACTACCAAGCAAAAAATTATTAAAACCAGGAGATACTATATATTTTGATTTTGGAATAAAGGTTAAATTTAAAGATAACATGTGTTTGTATACAGATATGCAAAGAATGGGGTACGCACTTAAGAAAAATGAAATTAATGTGCCTAAAAATGTACAAAAAGTATTTGATACATTAGTAAATGCAATAGAAGATGGAATTGATGAAATGAAGCCTGGAGTAAAAGGATATAAAATAGATAGTATTGTACGAAAACAAATTTTAAAAAAAGGATATCCTGATTATAATCATGCTACAGGTCATCCAGTAGGAAGAGAAGTACATGATGCTGGTGCAATAATAAGTATAAGAGCATCAAAACGTGCAGCACTTAATCTTGTTGAAAATGGTGTATATACTTTGGAGCCTAGAGTTAATATTGCAAATGGTGGCTCGATTGAAGAAATGATTCAAGTTACAAAATATGGTGGAGTTCCACTTTGTGATAAACAAAAGAAATTATATTTAGTAAAAGAGTAAAAATTACATATAATATTTAGTATATTTTAGAGAGGAAGGTATATAAATGGAATTAAAGTATGAAAAAAAAGATGTATATAATAATTTAAATGAAGATGAAAAAATAGAGACAAATAAATATGCTATTGACTATATAGATTTTTTAAATAAAGGAAAAACAGAATATTTATGTGTAGAAGAAGTTTTAAAAATATTATCTGAAAATGGATTCGAAGATATAAATTTAAAGACTAATTTAAATGTTGGAGATAAAGTTTATTTTATAAATAAAGAAAAATCAATATTTGCAACTGTAATTGGAAAAGATAATTTGGCTCAAGGATTAAATATAATAGGAGGTCATATTGATAGTCCAAGACTTGATTTAAAGCCAATGCCACTTGTAGAAAGAGCAAATATTGCCCTACTTAAAACTCAATATTATGGTGGAATAAAAAAATATCAATGGTTATCAATTCCACTTGCAATGCATGGAGTAATATATAATGAAAACGGTGAAAAAATTAATATATCTATAGGAGAAGATGATGATTTTTGTTTTACAATAGCAGATTTGCTACCACATTTAGCTAAAGATCAAATGAAAGCAAATGCTAATGAGTTTATTGATCCTGAAAAAATGAGTGTAATTTTAGGTAATATAAAACAAAAAGATGTAAAAAAAGATGCGGTTAAGTCAAATATATTAAAAATATTAAATGAAAAATATGGAATAAAAGAAATTGATTTTTCAAGAAGTGATATTTCATTTGTACCTTCATTTAAGGCAAAATTTATTGGGCTTGATAGAAGTATGATAGGAGGATACGGTCAAGATGATAGAGTATGTTCTTATGCTACTATTCGTGCAATGGTAGATGCTAGTAAAGAAGAACTTAATTTGCAAAAAACAATAGTTGCGATGATAGTTGATAAGGAAGAAATAGGAAGTACTGGTAATACTTCAATGAGTTCACTTGCTTTTGATATGTTTTTAAATAAACTAATTGAAAAGACAAATAGTAAAGTAGATAGATTAGAAGTATATTACAATTCTAAAATGCTTTCTGCTGATGTAACTGCTGGTGTAAATCCTGATTATCCAGAAGTATCAGATTTACCAAATGCTAATATAATTGGTTCCGGTGTAGCAATTGAAAAATATGGTGGCGGAAGTGGAAAATCATATGCTAGTGAAGCTAGTGCAAAATTTATGTCACATGTTATGAGAATATTTGATAAGAATAATGTTATATATCAAATGGGAACTTTAGGTAAAATTGGCAAAGGTGGAGGAGGTACTATAGCATATATACTTGCTGATAAAGGTGTAGATGTTGTAGATTGTGGTACTGCAGTACTTGCAATGCATTCACCATTTGAAGTTACTAGTAAATATGATGTATATATGACTTATCTTGCATATAAAGCTTTCTTTAAAAATTAGTTTATATAATAATTAAATATAATGAAAAACCTTCTTTAGAAATAAAAAAGGAGGTTTTTATTTTGATAAATATAAAAAATATGTATAAATAATTAAATAAATATAAATTTTATGAAAAAGTACTTGACAAAGTCAAATAAAAGATATATTATATATACGTAGTTAGCACTCATACAATTAAAGTGCTAAAGAGGTGATAAGTTGGAATTAGATGATAGGAAAAAGAAAATATTATCATCCGTTGTAGAAGATTATATTATATCTGCAGAGCCAGTTGGTTCTAAAACTATAGTAGATAAATATAATTTAGAATACAGTTCAGCTACTATTAGAAATGATATGAAAATTTTAGAGGAAAGTGGATACTTAGAACAACCTCATGTATCTGCTGGAAGAGTACCATCTACTAAAGGATATAGGTATTATGTAGATAATTTAATGAAAGAAAAAAAATTATCTATGGTAGATATTAACTATATAGATAATACAATTACAGGATTTGGTGATACTGAAAATTTATTTGAACAAGCTGCAAAAGTTATATCTAAAATATTATTAAGACCAACAGTACTTACAGTAAAAACACAAGATTTACTTGAAAATATTAAAATTGTAAGAATATCAGATAAGATACTTTTAATAGTTCTTATGTCACAAAGTGGTACAGTTAAAGATTGTATTGTTAAATTAGACTTAGAAGTCTCAGATGAAATTGTAGATGAATTAACTAATGCATTAAATCATAATTTACATGGGACACCGCTTGAAAAATTAAATATAGTATTAAATAGTATTGTAGCAAATGAACTTAATTCTTTTTCATTTATACTTACTAAAATTATTGATAGTATTAAATATGAGCTTTCAAAAGATTCTAAAAAATTAAGTAGTAATGTAGAATCGATTTTAGATTTACCAGAATTTTCAGATATAGAAAAAGCTAAAAATTTTGTAAATATGCTATCTACAAAAGAAATCATTGATACTTCTTTAGAAAAAGCAAAAGAAAATGAATTAGGAATAATAATTGGAAATGAAAGTAATGAAGTAATGTTAAAAGATTATACTATAATTTCACTTAACATTGAAACCTCAGATAAACATGTAGGAAAAATTTCTGTGATAAGTCCAAAAAGAATAGATTATTCTAAAACGGTTGCTACATTAAAATATATAAATAGTAAATTTAAAAAAATATTAAATAAAGATAATGAAAAAGAAGGTGGAAGTTAGATAATATGGGAAAAAAAGAAAATGAATTAGTTGATGAAGAGTTATTAGAAGATGAAAATAATGAAACAAATTCTACTGAGAATACTAATAATAATTCTGATAAAGATGAATATATTTCAAAATTAACTAAAGATTTAGATGAACAAAGAAAAAAATCAGATGATTACTATGATCGCTTAAAAAGAAATATGGCAGAGTTTGACAATTATAAAAAAAGAATTACTAAAGAAAAGGACTTAATGTATAACACAATAACTTCAGATGTTGTTTTAGAAATTTTACCAATAATTGATAATTTTGAAAAAGCAATTTCTACTGAAACTACTGATAAAGATTATAAAAATGGAATAAAAATGATATATGATGATTTGATAAATGTTTTAAATAAATTAGGAGTAGAAGAGATAGAATCCATTGGTAAAGAGTTTGATCCTAATTTTCATGAAGCTGTCATGCATATAGAAGATGATACTAAAAAAGAGAAAGAAATAGTAGAAGTTTTTAGAAAAGGATATAAAATAAATAATAAAGTAATAAGACATTCTATGGTAAAAGTTGCTAATTAAATTTGATTTTTACCTGTTACTGTATAATATATAGTAATTTAGGTATATAATATAAATAACTTTGTTTTTTAGGAGGTAATAATATGTCAAAAGTTATAGGAATAGACTTAGGTACAACTAACTCATGTGTTTCTGTTATGGAAAATGGTGAACCAGTTGTTATACCTAATGCTGAAGGTGGAAGAACAACTCCATCAATAGTAGCATTTACAAAAAATGGTGAAAGACTTGTAGGTCAAGTAGCTAAAAGACAGGCTGTTACAAACCATGATAGAACAGTTATGTCTATAAAAAGAGACATGGGAACTGATAAGAAAGTAAAAATAGATGATAAGGAATATACACCTCAAGAAATATCAGCTATGATTTTACAAAAATTAAAAACTGATGCTGAAAATTATTTAGGTGAAAAAGTTACTCAAGCAGTTATAACAGTTCCAGCATATTTTAGTGATTCACAAAGACAAGCAACAAAAGATGCAGGAAGAATAGCAGGACTTGAAGTATTAAGAATAATAAATGAGCCAACTGCTGCATCACTTGCTCATGGATTTGATAAAGATACTGACCAAAAGATTATGGTATATGATCTTGGTGGAGGTACATTTGATGTATCTATACTAGATATTGGTGATGGTGTATTTGAAGTTATGGCAACATCTGGAAACAATAGATTAGGTGGAGATGATTTTGACCAAAAAATTATAGACTATTTAGTTTCTGAATTTAAAAAAGATAGTGGAATTGATTTGTCAACTGATAGTATGGCAATGCAAAGATTAAAAGAAGCAGCTGAAAAAGCTAAAATTGATTTATCTGGTGTAATGCAAACACAAATAAATCTTCCATTTATTACTGCTGATTCTACAGGTCCAAAACATTTAGATATAACTTTAACTAGATCTAAATTTGAAGAATTAATAAGTGAGTTAGTTGAATCTACAGTAGAGCCTGTAAATCAAGCAATGAAAGATGCTTCACTTACATTTGATAAAATAAGTAAAATATTATTAGTTGGAGGTTCTACTCGTGTACCTTTAGTACAAGAGACTGTAAAGAGAATAACTGGTAAAGAACCATATAAGGGAATTAATCCAGATGAATGTGTTGCAGTAGGTGCTGCTATACAAGGTGGTGTTTTAACTGGTGAGGTAAAAGATTTAGTATTACTTGATGTTACACCTTTATCACTTGGTATCGAGACTTATGGTGGAGTATTTACTAAATTAATTGATAGAAATACAACAATACCAACTAAAAAATCTCAAATATTTAGTACTGCTGCTGATGGTCAAACATCTGTTGAAGTACATGTATTACAAGGTGAAAGAGAAATCGCTTCATATAACAAAACTTTAGGAAGATTTAGTTTAACAGGAATTCCACCAGCACCACGTGGAGTACCTCAAATTGAAGTTACATTTGATATAGATGCTAATGGTATAGTTCATGTTAGTGCTAAGGATATGGCTACAAATAATGAACAAAAAATCGCAATTACTGCAAGTACAAATCTTACAGAAGATGAAATTAAAGCTGCAGTAAAAGAAGCAGAAGCACATGCTGCTGAAGATAAAAAGAAAAAGGAAGAAGTTGAAGTAAGAAATAATGCAGATTCTTTAGTATACAATACAGAAAAGACTTTAAAAGAATTAGAAGGTAAGATTTCTGATGAAGAAAAATCTAAAGTTGAAGTTGAACTTGAAAATGTTAAGAAAGAGTTAGAAGGAAATGATACTGATAAAATAAAAGCTGCTTCTGACAAATTAACACAAGTATTCTATGAAATATCTTCAAAATTATATTCACAAACACAAGGTAGTGCTGATGCACAAAATGGAGAAAATGCTAATGGAGCAGAAAATGCTCAAGATACTCAAGATAATGTAGTACATGATGCTGATTATAAAGTAGAAGATGATAATAAAAAAGATTAGAATATAATATTATTTAATAAGTAAAGGGTGGAAAGTATACTTACCACCCTAATTTTAAAGTAGGGGGAAATTTTTGTGGCAGAGTCAAAAGATTATTATAAAATATTAGGTGTATCAAAAGATGCTACAGATGAAGAATTAAAAAAAGCCTTTAGAAAATTGGCTAAAGAAAATCATCCCGATGCACAACAAGATGAAAATTCCAAAAAACAAGCTGAAGCAAGATTTAAAGAAATCAATGAAGCATATAGTGTACTTTCAGATAAAAATAAAAGAGCACAATATGATAGGTTTGGTTCTAATTTTGAACAAGCAGGCTTTGGCGGCGCTCAAGGTGGATATTATTCTAATGGATTTGGAGGCTTTGATTTTTCAGGATTTGGTGGAACAGGTGGAATAGATATAGATTTAGAAGATATATTGGGTAGCGTTTTTGGTGGTGGATTTGGATTTGGCTCTTCTAAAAAGAAACAAGGTCCAATACGTGGTGCTGATTTAAAATATTCTATGAATATTACATTTGAAGAAGCAGCATTTGGAACTACCAAAGAAATAAATATATCAAGAAATGATAAGTGTGATACTTGTAACGGAACAGGAGCTAAACCCGGAACTAAACCTACAACTTGTGATAAATGCGGTGGAAAAGGTAAAATACAAGTAACTCAAAATACTATAATGGGATCTTTTTCTACAGTAAAAACTTGTGACAAATGTGGTGGAAAAGGCACAATAATTTTAAGCCCTTGTGAACATTGTTTGGGAACTGGTACTATAAAAAAGGCTAAAAAAATTAGTGTAAATATTCCGGCTGGAATAGATGATGGTCAAGCAATTTCTCTTAGAGGTGAAGGTGATGCTGGAAAAATGGGAGGCTCACCTGGTGATTTATTTGTTGTAGTAAAAGTCTCACCTCATAGTATATTTAAAAGGAAAGGCTTTGATATTTATGCCGATATAAAAGTTCCATATACAAAGCTTGTTTTAGGTGGCAAAATTAAAGTCCCAACTCTAGAAGAAGATGAAGAGATAACTATACCTGAGGGTACACAAGTAGGAACAAAATTTAAAATTCGCGATAAGGGAATAAAGAATATTCATGGAAAAGGTAGAGGATATATTGAATATAACGTAATAGTTGATATTCCAAAACGTATAAATGACAAGCAAAGAGAAATACTAAAACAATATGCCGATTTAATGGGTGAAGAAGTACAAAACAAGAAAAAAGGTTTTTGGGGAAAATAGTTAATTAATGTGTTTAGAATAGAAGTTCTAAGCACTTTTTTGTACAAGAATATTGGAAAAAATAATTAAAATAAATAAAAAAAGAATATATTGACAATTTATGTTAACTATGTTATAATAATATTAGTTGTTTTACCAACTTAAAAAATAATTTTAAAAGGGGTTGCTATTATTATGACATTTAGCGAGAAAATTCAAAGATTCATCGACATCAATGAATATCACGTGGCTAGAGTTCATACTATTAATGAGTGGTTTTCACTTAATGATAGTATTGTGTTTGACTCTGATGCTATTAACATGTTAGTTATTCCTGATGGTTTACATTTGGAATTTGACAATGTTGATGATTTTCCAGAACAGATACATTATATTCTTGTGGATGATGATTCTGGTGAATATGATGAAATTATTGAAGAAAATATCTTTTGGTCTTGTTATTTTTATGAGCTTGAAGTAGTCAAGGCTTTAGAAGAGTGAAAATAAGCGAGTGACAAGAAAGAGTAAGAAAAATTTGTAAAAATTTTTTCTTGCTCTTTTTTGTATAGTATGAAAGTATATTTAAAAAGATCAAATTATAAAATTTATTGTAAGTGCTGGTGCAATAGCACCAATAAATAAATTCAATATATTAAAAAATTTTTGTAAAAATTTGCTTTGCTAATTGACATTAATACAATAAATATAAAAAAATAATATATAATTATTTGTGAATTAAACATTATATGATATAATATTATAGTATAAGAAAATTGATGTTTTAAGAGGAATGATATATGGATTTTGATAAATTGGTAAATATTTGTAAAGATTTGTTTAATCATGATGTACTTATAGTTATATCTTTTTTTGCTGTTATAATTATTAGTTATTTATTAAGTTTTGTATTTGCAAGAATATTTGTTAGAATTACAAGTAATATAACTAAAAAAACTGATATAAAAAAATCTAAGCAATATAGAGCATTCAAACTATTGATAAGATTTTTAGGAATATATGTTGCAATTTATATGCTAAGTATTCCTGTAAATATATCAATTATAGTATATAAAATATTTAAGTGCCTTTTAATC
The DNA here is from genome assembly GCA_947626975.1 of uncultured Clostridia bacterium. Taxonomy (GTDB): domain Bacteria; phylum Bacillota; class Clostridia; order TANB77; family CAG-465; genus CAG-465. The sequence continues at coordinate 8,700 of CANQUF010000001.1, read as the reverse complement.
TTAATAATTGCAAATACTGTTTCAAGTATGTTTTCTGTAGATTCTAAAATTTTTAATTTTATAACAGCTAGAACTCAAATAAAAGCAAATAAAGCATTAGTAAGATTTATAGGCAAAATTATTAATACTTTTATATATATAATAGCAACCTTTATAGTTATAACTGAACTTGGTTATAATTTAAATGGTATAATTGCAGGTGTTGGAGTTGGTAGTGCAGTTTTAGCACTTGCAGCGCAAGATATCTTTAAAAGTATATTTGGAAGTATAGTAATCTTAATAGATAGACCATTTATAATAGGTGATTATATAGAAACAGACGAGTATAAGGGAACAGTTGAAGATATAACTTTTAGAAGTACAAGAATAAGGACTCTTGATAATTCTATTGCAATAATACAAAATTCAAAAATGGCAGAGGCAAGTATTTTAAATTGGAATAAACTTAATGGAACAAGAAGAGTAAAAATAAATTTAGGTATTACTTTAAATACAGATCCTAAAAAAATGATGCACTTTATGTATAATTTAAAAAAGGAATTAGAATCTCATGATTGTATAAAAGAAAATAGTGTAGAAGTTCATTTTGATGAAATAAAATCTGATTGTTATAATATACTTATTTATCTATATGTAAAAGCAAGTAATTATGTAGAATTTTTAAATAATCAAGATAGTGTAAACTTTAAGGTCATATCAATAGTAAAAAAAGAAAAAATAGATTTAGCATATCCTACTCAAACTATAGTATTAGATAAAGAATAAGTTAATAAAGGAGTGAAAAGTATGGCAAGACGATTTATAGTAGACCAAAAAGATATAAGATATTTTTCTAAAGAAGAAAATATAATGGAAATTAGGGGAAAAGAAGTAAGGCATATTCAAGTTTTAAGATATGATGTTAATAATATGATAATTGTAAATGAATATGTATGTAAAATAAAACAGATGCATAGTTCATCAATTGTTCTTGAAATAATAAGTGAGGCTAAGAAACAAGGAGAACCTAATATAAATCTTACTTTATATATAGCATTACTTAAAGGTGAGAAAATGGATTTAGTAATACAGAAAGCAGTAGAACTAGGTGCTAAAACTATTATTCCGTTTATATCTGTTAATACTATAGTAAAACTTGACGAAAAAGGAAAAATAAAAAGAAAAGATAAATTACAAATTATAGCTAATGAAGCATGTAAGCAATGTGGAAGAACAGATTTAGTAGAAATAAAAGATATTATTTCTTTAGAAAAAGATATACTTTTTAATTTAAAAGATCATAGTTTAAATATATTTGCATATGAAAATGAAAAAATAAAAGAGAGTTTGCATGATACACTAGAATATGCAAAGAAAAAAGAATATAAAAATATATCAATTATAGTTGGACCTGAAGGTGGTTTTGATTTTGAAGAAGCCAAACTTATAAAACAGTTAGATAAAGTAAAATGTGTAAGTTTAGGCTCTCGTGTACTACGCGCTGAAACTGCCGTAATTGATCTTATTTCTATTGTAATGTATGAACTTGATAATTAATAAAATAATAATATAGAAAGGGTGATAAATATTGAGTAATATTATATATTCACTTAAAAGTGTAAAAAAGACATATAAAAGTGGTTCTGGGATTACTCATGCCTTAGATGGTGTATCATTTGATATACAAAAAGGTGAAGTTATTGTAATACTTGGTCCTTCTGGTTCAGGCAAATCTACAATGCTTAATATTTTATCTGGAATTGACGTACCAACTAGTGGAAAGGTAAAATATTTAGATAAAGAAATTGGTAAATATAATGATAAGGAACTTACAAGTTATAGAAAAGAAAATCTAGGCTTTATTTTTCAGTCATATAATTTAATACCAAATCTTACAATATACGAAAATGTAGAACTTGGAGCTTATCTATCAGAAGCACCACTTAATATTGACGAATTACTAAAGATTGTGGGATTAGAAGATATGAAAAATAAATTTCCATATCAATTATCTGGTGGACAAATGCAAAGAGTTGCAATTGCAAGGGCTGTTGCTAAAAATCCAAAAGTATTATTTTGTGATGAACCAACAGGAGCTTTAGATGAGAAAATGGGAAAGCAAACTTTAAAACTTATACAAGATATTAATAAAAAATATGGAACTACAGTAATTATAGTAACTCATAATCCATCCATTGCAAATCTTGGCAATATGGTTATAAAAATGAATAGTGGAAAGGTAACTGACATTCATAGAAATGATGAAATAATGAATGCAGAAGATATAAGGTGGGCATAAATGGGACTGTTATTTTTAAATGCACTAAAAGGCTTAAGAAAGAAAAAAGTACAAATGATAGGTATAATACTTTGCATTGTCCTTGCAACAGGTATATATACTGCTATGAGTTCTGCATTAGACAGAATGGAAGATAGGTATCATAATTATTTAAGAGAACAAAATGTAGAAGATTTTGCATTTGTACCAAAAATTGATTATTCCAAAGATTATACTAAAGAAGAAATAGAGGAGTTAAAACAAAATGAATTAAAGGATTTACCTAGCGATCAGATGAATATTGTAAACACATATCAAATGACAATAGGTTCTGAAAATGTACCGAATGCTGATATGTTGTATTCATATATTGATTATATATTTAATTTAAAGCTTGCAAATCAAAAAAAATTAGAAGAAAAGATAGGGCCTGCAACTTTAAAATATGATTTTTCGTATTATACTGAAGTCGCGAAGGTAGACTCTGAAGATAAAAAACTGTATAAAGCTATACCATATGATAAAGATAGAAAAATAAATATTCCATATCTTATTGAGGGTAAAATGCCAGAAGAAGATAATGAAATAACTGTACTTCCAAGTTTTGCTAAACATAATAATATAAATATAGGAGATAATTACAAAATAGGTGATAACGAATATAAAGTAGTGGGATATGCATATTCTCCAGAACATATTTTACCAATGATATCAGTTAATAGCCCTATATTTAGTGAAAAAAATCATAATATATCTTATATGACAAAAAACACATATGATAGTTTTATTGGTATTGAGGAAACAGCGTATGTAGCAGCTTTTAATGATAAAGATAAAACTTTAGATATAGAAACAATTTCTGATATGTTAAAAAATGATGAAAATATTGCAATTGATATGATGTCTTTTATGAGAATAGGTCGTGTAAATACGTTAGATCTTGAAATTGTAACAGATAGAATATTTGCTAAATATTTTATGTATTTATTACTTGCAATTTCTGTATTTGTAATTATAGTTGTAACCAAAAAAAGAATTGAAGATGAAAAGCTTCAAATAGGTGTTCTTAAAGCTTTAGGGTATAAACGTGTAAAGATAGCAGTAAGTTATTTGGTTTACCCAATATTTGGAAGTTTAATAGGAGGGCTGGTTGGATTTGTACTTGGGGCATTTGCCTCAGGATATCTTTCTAATATATATTTAAGTTATTTTAATATGCCGATTGCAGGATATAGATTTAATTTAACATATTTAGCTGAAGATATCTTGGTTCCACTTATAGTATTATCAGTGCTTTCATTTGTTATTGCTATGTTTATGTTAAGAAAGAAACCATTAAAACTTCTTAAAGAAGGAAGTAATTTAAAAGTAAACTTCTTTAGTAAATTAGTAACACTTATTACAAAAAAATTACCATTTAAAACGAGATTTAGATATTCTCTTGCATCTAGATCTCTTGGAAAATTAATTATAGTAACGCTTACTTCATTTTGTACAGGTCTTCTTATAGTTCTTATACTTATAGGAATAAATATGTTTTCATCGATGCTTGATAAAACCTTTGATGGTATGAAACTAAAAAGTCAAGTAACATATATTGGTAGCATGAGTGGAACAAGTGATACAGAAGATTATATTTATGCTACTAGTATGGTAGTAAAAGAAGTAATAGATAAGGATGGAAAGGCAAGTAAAGTTGAAAGAAAAAGTGAGGATAGTGATAAAGTAGAAGATTATACAATAAATGTAAATGGTATTGATAATGAATTAAAACTTTTAGAGTCTAAAGATGAAAATGGAAATAATAACTATCCAAAACTTATAAATGATAATGATACTATAATAAATCAAAATATTGCAAAAATCATAAATGCAAATGTTGGAGACACTTTAGTATTAAAAAATGGAGATAAAGAATTTAGATATAACATAGTTGCAATAGATAATTCTTTTATGGGTAGTTTAATGTATGTAAAAAGAGCACCTCTTGCACTTGAACTTGAAAATGATGAATTAGCATATAATACTAAATTTACTGATGATAATAAATATTCTAGTATGTCTAATTTATCAAAAGAAGAAACAGAGAAAATAGCTAACATATTAAGTATTGAAGACCTAAGAGAAAATCTTGAAAATCAGATGTCTTCTTCAAGTGGAGCTATCTATGTAGTAATTTTATTTGCTGCAATAATGGCTTTTGTAATTATACTTGTAATTGCAAATATAGTAGTAGAAGAAAACAAAAAGACAATATCACTTATGAAAGTAATGGGATATAATGATAGTAATATTAGTTCAATAGTTCTTAATATATATACACCTTTTATAATTATTGCATATTTACTTTCAATCCCTGTTATGAAAAGACTTCTTGAATTTATAGTAAGTAAATTAACAAATAGTATGGATTTTGCAATACCAATTGAATTTTCATTTATAAAAGCACTAATAGGGCTTATTGCACTTTTAATTTCATATTTTATTGCAATATTTATATCAAGAAAAACATTAAATAAAGTGCCACTTTCAGTAGCACTAAAAAGAGAGTAGGTGAATTTACTTGAAAAAAGATAAATTAAAAGATAATTGTGAAATAAAAAAAGAAGAGAATATAAAAGGAAAGCCAGTTATATTAAAATTAAATAATGTATTTAAAACTTATTATTTAGGTGAGGTACCTACTCATGCACTAAATGGTGTAAACTTAGATATCTATGAAGGTGAAATACTAGTAATATTAGGCCCTTCTGGTTCAGGAAAGACTACTTTACTTAATGTACTTTCTGGATTAGATAGACCTACAAGTGGAGATATAATATATAAAGACAAAGATAATATAGCAAAATATAGTGAAAGAAAAATTACTAATTTTAGGAGAAAATATTTAGGATTTATATTTCAAACCTATAATTTGTTAGAACATTTAAACGTTAGAGAAAATATACTTGTTGGAAGTAAACTTGGAAATTCAAAAGCAGATATTGATAGTATTATAAGTGTAGTAGGTCTTAGTAGACACAAGGAAAAGTATATGTATGAACTATCAGGTGGAGAACAGCAACGTGTATCAATTGCAAGAGCTATAGCAAAAAAGCCAAGTATTATGTTTGCAGATGAACCAACAGGAGCTTTAGATGAAAAAACTGGTAAAATTGTACTAAAAACTTTAGTAGATATAAATAAAAAATATAATACTACTATGATAATAGTTACACATAATCCTGGAATAGCAGAAATTGCAGATAGAGTTATACATGTAAATAGTGGTAATATTGATAAATTAATTGTAAATGAGGATAAAGTAAAGCCTGAAGATATCTCATGGGGATAGATATTAGTAATAATGTAAATTTAACGTGTAAAATAATATAATAAACGAGTGCAATTAAATTTTCTACTTTACTTGATATTAAAAATAAACTATAAGTAATGAAAAAATTAAATTATGGAGAAGTATATGGATTTAAGTTTGGATGTGCAAAATTATAAATTAAATATTAGAACAGCAGGAATAATTATACATAATAATAAAATATTAGTTCATAAAAATATAAATAAAGATCATTATTGTATACCTGGTGGAAGAATAGAAATAGGAGAGAATTCAGAAAAAACAATTAAAAGAGAAATGCAAGAGGAACTAGGAAAAGAAATAGAAGTTATAGACTATATTTCTACTATTGAAAATTTTTTTGAAATGAATAATAAAAAATATCATGAATTTTATTTATTATATAAAATAGAATTTAAAAATGAAGAAGATAAAAAAATTGATTATACAATGAAGAATGTGGAAGGGAAAGAATATTTACAATATGAATGGATAGATTTAGATAAAATTGAAGAATATAATATTTTACCTAAATGTTTAAAAGGAATTTTAAAAGAAAATAAATCCCCAGTACATATAATTCATTATGATTAAAAAATTAGTTAAAATATATTAATTAGAAAGTATGAAATTATTTATTCATACTTTTTTATTTAATATTTTTAATATTTAAGTATATTTATTCACCTTAAAGTATAAAATTCATATACTACTTTAGGAGGTAAGAATAAAATGGATGATATAAAAATAGTAGTTGACGCTCGGACATGGTGGATCAGATTCTGGTGCTGTTGCAAATGGTGTAAGAGAAAAAGATTTAACATTACAAATAGCTAAATATATGTATGATAGATTTAATGAATTAGGTATACCTGTTACTTTAATTCGTTCTACCGATGAAACAGTAAGTCCATCTGAGAGAGTAAATAGAATATTAAGTGCATATGGTAATGATCCAAATGTAATAGTTATATCTAATCATATAAATTCAAATGCTACACCAAATAGTGCAGAGGGTGCAGAAGTAATTTATGCACTAAGAAATAGTGATACACTTGCTAAAAATATTTTAGAAAACTTAGGAAAAGCTGGACAAAAAACAAGGACATATTATCAACGTAGGTCAGGTACAAATCCTAATAAAGATTATTATTTTATACATAGAGAAACAGGAAATACACAACCTGTTATAGTAGAATATGGCTTTATAAACAGTGATGAGGATTTAAATAGAATAAGAAACAATTATAAGAGTTATGTTGATGGGGTAGTAAATGCTGTTTTAGATACATTTAATATACAAACAGAACCAAATACTACTGGTGATACATATGTAGTAAATAAGGGAGATACTCTATGGTCAATAGCAAGAAAATATAATACAACTGTAGAAGATATAAAAAGATTAAATGATCTTACAAGTAATATAATATCTATAGGGCAAGTACTAAAGATACCTAGTGATAGTTATATTCAAAGTGATGATAATTCATATATAACTTATATGGTAAGGTATGGAGATACTTTATGGAAAATAGCACAAATATATAATACTACAGTTGAAGAAATAATGAGATTAAATAATATGGATAGTAGTTTTTTGTCAGTAGGTCAACTTTTAAAAATACCTGTTAATAAAACTACTTCAACTTATACAGTAAAATATGGAGATACTCTGTGGTCAATAGCAAGAAAATATAATACAACAGTAGAAGATATAAAAAGATTAAATGATCTTACAAGCGATATAATATCAATAGGTCAAGTCTTAAGAGTAAACTAAAAAATTAAATGGGTTTTAAATTTATCTAGTATATAACAGTATACTAGATTTTTTGTTATAAAGTATTAAATTGATTTTGTAAATTTTTAGTAATTGTATCAGTTAGCTCTTTATCAATTGTATATATCCCATCTATATATCTAAGGATACTACCTTCTTTTACGTCATTTGGTAATTTATTTATTTTAACATTACTTATTTTCTCAGTTTTTCTATTTTCAAGTATTGCAAAGTCTCCTTCAAATCTATCAACACTATAAATGTTAGAATTATCATTTAATTTTAGATTCTGTAAATTATTATAATATTTATCAAGTATTTTAGAAAGTGAGTCTATATTAGGTATTTTACAATTTGATAAATCTTTAATATCAAGTCTTTTTTGTAAATTTATATTCATTATTATTTACCTCCTTATATAATATATTTTAAGTATAACAAAAAAATACAAAGTATAAAACACACTCTACATATTTAGTATATATTTTACAAAAATTTATAAAATTTTCTAAAAAAGTATAATAAATAATTTGGTAAGTCAACAATATATTATATAAAATTAGATATATAATATTGACAGCTTAATTTAAGTAAACTATAATTTAAATATGAAATTTATTATTATGAGTAATAAATAAAAATTAAAGATATTTATTATACTAGGAGATGATAAAATAAATAAAATACTTAGTTTTATAGTTAATGAAAAAAAAGAACTATTATTATTAAAAGGAAATCAAAATGATCCTCAGCTAAAAAAATCAATATGGTATGTTGTAACTGGTGGATGTGAAAAAATTGATAAAACAAAAGAAGATACAGTAAAAAGAGAAGTAAAAGAAGAAACAGATTTAGATGTAAAAAAAGTTGTATATTTAAACTGGATCTTAAAATACATATCTTTAGGTAAAAAGTGTATAGAATATGTTTTTTTATCATTCGTAAATAATGCTGATATTATTCTTAATGAAGAAAATATAGATTATGAATGGTGCAATATTAATAAGTTTATTGATAAAATAGATTGGTTTGGAGATAAGAATATACTAAATTTAGTACTTACTAATGCTTTAGATGGTAAAGTATATTTTAAGACAGAACAAATAGATGAATTCTTTAATTAAATATTTTTATATGTTATATATGATATGGTAAAGTTAATACATAGAATATATAAAGTTACAAAAAATAAAATAGGAAAATAAATATAAGTAAAGATTTAATAATATAAACAATATGAATTTATATTAGTTACAGTTCAGTAAGAAATTAAAAATAATTCTAAAAAGCTGTAATATTTATGTAACGAAAATTTAATGTAAAAAA